>NZ_JBEPKX010000061.1:0-1028 GCF_040544915.1 Curtobacterium sp. 1544 | reverse complement strand
TCCGACCAGCTCGAGGACGCGCTCGCCGCCGCCCTCGCGCACGACGGCCCCGCGCTCGTGTCGGTGAAGGCCGACCGTCAGGAGCTCTCGATGCCACCGGCGGTGACCGCCGAGCAGGCGAAGGGCTTCACGCTCTACGCGATCCGCACGGTCCTGTCCGGACGCGGCGACGAACTGCTCGACCTCGCGTCGACGAACTTCCGCCAGTTCATCTGACGGTGTCCGGGGCGGCGCTCAGGACTCCGCGCCGCCCTGCTCGACGATGTCGCCCGACGGGTCGATCGACGCGCGCACCACGGCGTCGAGAGCGGTGACGATGTGCTCGAGTTCGAGCGACGGTCCGTCGCCGGCGATGTCCGGGGTCGCGGGGACGTGCACGAACCCGGCCCGGAAGCCCTCACGCCCGGCGAAGGACATCAGCTCGTAGAACACCTGGTTGCACGTGAACGTCCCGGCGGTGTTCGACACCGACGCTGGGACGCCGGCTGCCCGGACGTCCCGCACGATCCGCTTGATCGGCAGCCCGGAGAACGCCGCCGGGGCACCACGGGGGTCGATCGGCTCGTCCACCGGTTGCGCGCCCGCGTTGTCCGGGATCCGGGCGTCCATCACGTTGATCGCGACGCGCTCCGGCGTGACGGCGGCCCGTCCGGCCGCGAGGCCCGTCGCGATGACGACGGTGGGCCGGTGCTTCGCGATCACGGCCGCCAGGCGCGCTCGTTCCTCGGCGAAGACCACGGGGAGCTGCTCGACGACCAGGGTCGCGGGCCCGTCCCACGTCTCGGCGAGGCGCTGCGCGGCGTCCCAGGAGGGGTTCCGGGCGTCACCGCCGAACGGCTCGAAGGCGGTGAGCAGGACGGTCGGTTCGGTCGTGGCAGCCACGTGACCAGGCTACGGACTGGAGGCGCGGGGGGGGGCCCCCCCCCCCCCCCCCGCCCGGGGGGGGGGGGCCCCCCCCGGGCGGCCCCCCCCCCCCCCCCCCCCCCCCCGGGCCGGGCCGGCCGGCGGGGGGCGCCCCCCCGCCCCGC
>NZ_JBEPKX010000060.1:0-1093 GCF_040544915.1 Curtobacterium sp. 1544 | reverse complement strand
GGATGTTGTTGTTCGAGTCGATCGCAATTTTAATCTTTGTGGTCAAGTTTCTAAGAGCAAACGGTGGATGCCTTGGCATCTGGAGCCGAAGAAGGACGTAGAAATCTGCGATAAGCCTCGGGGAGCTGATAATCGAGCTGTGAGCCGAGGATTTCCGAATGGGGAAACCCCGCTGGGCGCTTTTGTGACCTGGTGACTCCCGCCTGAATATATAGGGCGGGTAGAGGGAACGTGGGGAAGTGAAACATCTCAGTACCCACAGGAAGAGAAAACAACATGTGATTCCGTGAGTAGTGGCGAGCGAAAGCGGATGAGGCTAAACCGATCATGTGTGATAGCCGGCGGGCGTTGCATGGTCGGGGTTGTGGGACACGTCGCTCAGTTCTGCCGGACTGGGGCGGTTACAGCGCATCATAGTCGAACCGGTTTGAAAGCCGGGCCGTAGTGGGTGCCAGCCCCGTAGACGAAATGGTGTTATGGCCGGATGTGTATCCCAAGTAGCACGGGGCCCGAGAAATCCCGTGTGAATCTGTCAGGACCACCTGATAAGCCTAAATACTCCCAGATGACCGATAGCGGACAAGTACCGTGAGGGAAAGGTGAAAAGTACCCCGGGAGGGGAGTGAAATAGTACCTGAAACCGTTTGCTTACAAACCGTCGGAGCCTCCTTGTAGGGGTGACGGCGTGCCTTTTGAAGAATGAGCCTGCGAGTTAGTGATATGTGGCGAGGTTAACCCGTGTGGGGCAGCCGTAGCGAAAGCGAGTCTGAATAGGGCGATTCAGTCGCATGTCCTAGACCCGAAGCGAAGTGATCTATCCATGGCCAGGTTGAAGCGACGGTAAGACGTCGTGGAGGACCGAACCCACTTCAGTTGAAAATGGAGGGGATGAGCTGTGGATAGGGGTGAAAGGCCAATCAAACTTCGTGATAGCTGGTTCTCTCCGAAATGCATTTAGGTGCAGCGTTGCGTGTTTCTCGCCGGAGGTAGAGCTACTGGATGGCCGATGGGCCTCAACAGGTTACTGACGTCAGCCAAACTCCGAATGCCGGTGAGTGAGAGCGCAGCAGTGAGACGGTGGGGGATAAGCTTC
>NZ_JBEPKX010000059.1:0-1328 GCF_040544915.1 Curtobacterium sp. 1544 | reverse complement strand
CCCGTCCTGGCGATCGCGGCGCACATCCCCACGGCGGAGATCGGCTCCGGCTACTTTCAGGAGACCCACCCGCAGGAGCTCTTCCGGGAGTGCTCGGTGTACGTCGAGTACGTCGCCGATGCGTCGCAGATGCCCCGACTGCTCGAGATCGCGATGCGCGAGGCGATCGAGAAGCGCGGTGTCGCGGTCCTCGTGATCCCGGGCGACGTGCTGCTCGCCGACGCCGTCGCGCCCCGCACGACGCGCATCGAGCGGACCACCCCGCGCGTCATCCCCTCCGACGCCGAACTGCAGCGCACCGCCGAGCTCCTGAACGGCGCCGACCGGGTGACGATCCTCGCCGGGGCGGGTGTCGCCGGTGCCCACGACGAGGTCCTCGCGCTCGCCGAACGCCTGCAGGCCCCGATCGTGCACGCGCTCCGCGGCAAGGAGCACATCGAGTGGGACAACCCGTACGACGTCGGCATGACCGGGCTGCTCGGTTTCGCGTCCGGCTACCGCGCCATGGAGGACGCCGACGTCGTCCTCATGCTCGGCACCGACTTCCCGTACCAGCAGTTCTTCCCCGCGAAGGCGAAGCACGTGCAGGTCGACGTCCGGGGTTCGCAGCTCGGGCGTCGGCACCCGGTCGACATCGGCCTGGTCGGCACCGTCAAGGACACCGCGCTCGCGCTCATCCCGCTGCTCACCGGTTCGCACCCGACGAAGCACCTCGAGGACGCCCGCAAGCACTACGCGAAGACCCGCGCGAAGCTCGACGACCTGGCCGTCCCCGCCGGCGGGCACAAGCCGCTGCACCCGCAGTACGTCACCCGCGTGCTCGACCGGCTCGCCGACCAGGACGCCGTCTTCATCCCGGACGTGGGATCCCCCGTCGTGTGGGCGTCGCGCTACCTCACCATGAACGGCGACCGCCGACTGATCGGGTCGTTCGTGCACGGCACGATGGCGAACGCCGTCCCGCAGGCCATCGGCGCCCAGGCAGCGTTCCCGGATCGGCAGGTCATCGCGATGGCGGGCGACGGCGGGCTGACGATGCTCCTCGGCGAACTCATCACGATCGTGCAGAACAAGCTGCCCGTGAAGATCGTCGTGTTCGACAACTCGTCGCTGAACTTCGTGGAGCTCGAGATGAAGGCGGCCGGGTTCGTCACCTACGGCACCGAGCTGCAGAACCCCGACTTCGCGAAGGTCGCCGAGGCGATCGGCATCGCGGGCTTCCGGGTCGACGAGTCCGACCAGCTCGAGGACGCGCTCGCCGCCGCCCTCGCGCACGACGGCCCCGCGCTCGTGTCGGTGAAGGCCGACCGTCAGGAGCTCTCGATGCC
>NZ_JBEPKX010000058.1:0-1687 GCF_040544915.1 Curtobacterium sp. 1544 | reverse complement strand
ATCAACTCGCTGATGCTCTTCGGAGTGTTGGTTGTAATTTTTTTACGGAGAGTTTGATCCTGGCTCAGGACGAACGCTGGCGGCGTGCTTAACACATGCAAGTCGAACGATGATGCCCAGCTTGCTGGGTGGATTAGTGGCGAACGGGTGAGTAACACGTGAGTAACCTGCCCCTGACTCTGGGATAAGCGTTGGAAACGACGTCTAATACTGGATATGACTGCCGGCCGCATGGTCTGGTGGTGGAAAGATTTTTTGGTTGGGGATGGACTCGCGGCCTATCAGCTTGTTGGTGAGGTAATGGCTCACCAAGGCGACGACGGGTAGCCGGCCTGAGAGGGTGACCGGCCACACTGGGACTGAGACACGGCCCAGACTCCTACGGGAGGCAGCAGTGGGGAATATTGCACAATGGGCGAAAGCCTGATGCAGCAACGCCGCGTGAGGGATGACGGCCTTCGGGTTGTAAACCTCTTTTAGTAGGGAAGAAGCGAAAGTGACGGTACCTGCAGAAAAAGCACCGGCTAACTACGTGCCAGCAGCCGCGGTAATACGTAGGGTGCAAGCGTTGTCCGGAATTATTGGGCGTAAAGAGCTCGTAGGCGGTTTGTCGCGTCTGCTGTGAAATCCCGAGGCTCAACCTCGGGCTTGCAGTGGGTACGGGCAGACTAGAGTGCGGTAGGGGAGATTGGAATTCCTGGTGTAGCGGTGGAATGCGCAGATATCAGGAGGAACACCGATGGCGAAGGCAGATCTCTGGGCCGTAACTGACGCTGAGGAGCGAAAGCATGGGGAGCGAACAGGATTAGATACCCTGGTAGTCCATGCCGTAAACGTTGGGCGCTAGATGTAGGGACCTTTCCACGGTTTCTGTGTCGTAGCTAACGCATTAAGCGCCCCGCCTGGGGAGTACGGCCGCAAGGCTAAAACTCAAAGGAATTGACGGGGGCCCGCACAAGCGGCGGAGCATGCGGATTAATTCGATGCAACGCGAAGAACCTTACCAAGGCTTGACATACACCGGAAACGGCCAGAGATGGTCGCCCCCTTGTGGTCGGTGTACAGGTGGTGCATGGTTGTCGTCAGCTCGTGTCGTGAGATGTTGGGTTAAGTCCCGCAACGAGCGCAACCCTCGTTCTATGTTGCCAGCGCGTTATGGCGGGGACTCATAGGAGACTGCCGGGGTCAACTCGGAGGAAGGTGGGGATGACGTCAAATCATCATGCCCCTTATGTCTTGGGCTTCACGCATGCTACAATGGCCGGTACAAAGGGCTGCGATACCGTAAGGTGGAGCGAATCCCAAAAAGCCGGTCTCAGTTCGGATTGAGGTCTGCAACTCGACCTCATGAAGTCGGAGTCGCTAGTAATCGCAGATCAGCAACGCTGCGGTGAATACGTTCCCGGGCCTTGTACACACCGCCCGTCAAGTCATGAAAGTCGGTAACACCCGAAGCCGGTGGCCTAACCCTTGTGGAAGGAGCCGTCGAAGGTGGGATCGGTGATTAGGACTAAGTCGTAACAAGGTAGCCGTACCGGAAGGTGCGGCTGGATCACCTCCTTTCTAAGGAGCATCTGGCTCGTCGTGCCCTTCGGGGTGGGGTGGGTCCAGGCGCCGGATCGAGACGAACGTTCTCGCCGGTAGCTCATGGGTGGAACATTGACAGTGCAGTCGTCAGCGCAGCTGC
>NZ_JBEPKX010000057.1:0-2086 GCF_040544915.1 Curtobacterium sp. 1544 | reverse complement strand
GGAAATAGTTGTGTTGTCAAGTCTTCGGCTTATTAGTACCGGTCAGCTCCACGGGTCGTTAGTCCCCGCTTCCACATCCGGCCTATCAACCCAGTAGTCTGCTGGGAGCCTCTCACACTCAAGGTGCATGGAAATCTCATCTCGAAGACGGCTTCCCGCTTAGATGCTTTCAGCGGTTATCCGGTCCGAACGTAGCTAATCAGCGGTGCCCTTGGCAGAACAACTGACACACCAGAGGTTCGTCCATCCCGGTCCTCTCGTACTAGGGATAGATCTTCTCAAATTTCCAACGCGCGCAGCGGATAGGGACCGAACTGTCTCACGACGTTCTAAACCCAGCTCGCGTACCGCTTTAATGGGCGAACAGCCCAACCCTTGGGACCTACTCCAGCCCCAGGATGCGACGAGCCGACATCGAGGTGCCAAACCATGCCGTCGATATGGACTCTTGGGCAAGATCAGCCTGTTATCCCCGAGGTACCTTTTATCCGTTGAGCGACAGCGCTTCCACAAGCCACTGCCGGATCACTAGTCCCGACTTTCGTCCCTGCTCGACCTGTCAGTCTCACAGTCAAGCTCCCTTGTGCACTTACACTCGCCACCTGATTGCCAACCAGGTTGAGGGAACCTTTGGGCGCCTCCGTTACTCTTTGGGAGGCAACCGCCCCAGTTAAACTACCCATCAGGCACTGTCCATGAACCCGATCAGGGTCCTACGTTAGACATCCAAAGTGACCAGAGTGGTATTTCAACAACGACTCCACGAACACTAGCGTGCCCGCTTCACAGTCTCCCACCTATCCTACACAAGCCACTCCGAACACCAATACCAAACTGTAGTAAAGGTCACGGGGTCTTTCCGTCCTGCTGCGCGTAACGAGCATCTTTACTCGTAGTGCAATTTCGCCGAGTTCGCGGTTGAGACAGCTGGGAAGTCGTTACGCCATTCGTGCAGGTCGGAACTTACCCGACAAGGAATTTCGCTACCTTAGGATGGTTATAGTTACCACCGCCGTTTACTGGGGCTTAAATTCAGAGCTTCGCCCAAAGGCTAACCCTTCCTCTTAACCTTCCAGCACCGGGCAGGCGTCAGTCCGTATACATCGTCTTGCGACTTCGCACGGACCTGTGTTTTTAGTAAACAGTCGCTTCCCACTGGTCTCTGCGGCCTTCAACGCTCACGGAGCAAGTCCGGTCACGTGTCCGGCCCCCCTTCTCCCGAAGTTACGGGGGCATTTTGCCGAGTTCCTTAACCACGATTCTCTCGATCTCCTTGGTATTCTCTACCTGACCACCTGAGTCGGTTTCGGGTACGGGCGGCTGCAACCTCGCGTCGATGCTTTTCTCGGCAGCATAGGATCACTGATTTCCCCTTACGGGTACGCGTCGGATCTCAGGCACACAGACGACGGATTTGCCTATCGTCAGCCCTACATCCTTACACCAGGTTCACCTTACGGATACCATCGCCTGGCTCAGCTACCTTCCTGCGTCACACCTGTTCATACGCTAACCGCACCAGCATGGGGTCGAGCGTTAGACCGGACCGCATCACCCCGAAGGGATCCGCTGATACCGGGTTAGGACTCTTAGCACCACTGGATTAGCTTGGGCGGTTGTTCGCCGGTACGGGAATATCAACCCGTTGTCCATCGACTACGCCTGTCGGCCTCGCCTTAGGTCCCGACTTACCCAGGGCGGATTAACCTGGCCCTGGAACCCTTGGTCTTTCGGAGGACGGGTTTCTCACCCGTCTTTCGCTACTCATGCCTGCATTCTCACTCGTGTAGCGTCCACGGCTGGATCACTCCGCCGCTTCACTCGCCACACGACGCTCTCCTACCACTCCGCACGACTGAACCACGAAGGCTTATCGAGTGTGCGAAATCTACAACTTCGGCGGTGTGCTTGAGCCCCGTTACATTGTCGGCGCGGAATCACTTGACCAGTGAGCTATTACGCACTCTTTCAAGGGTGGCTGCTTCTAAGCCAACCTCCTGGTTGTCTATGCAACTCCACATCCTTTCCCACTTAGCACACGCTTAGGGGCCTTAGTTGGTAGTCTGGGTTGTTTCCCTCTCGACGA
>NZ_JBEPKX010000056.1:0-2951 GCF_040544915.1 Curtobacterium sp. 1544 | reverse complement strand
GTGGGGTGGTGGTTGCTTATACCCCGGGCCCCGCGGGGGGGGGGGGGGGGGGGGGGGGGCGGGGGGGGCGGGGGGGGTCCCCCCCCCCCCCGGGGGGGGGGGGGGGGGGGGGGGGGGGGCCCCCCCCCGCGCCTCCAGTCCGCTGTTCCGTCAGCCCTGCCTGTCCGCTCGCAGCGCACATCCCGCAGCGAGGTCACGCCCACGGCGAACAGGGGCAGCCACCGGGGTGAGCGCTGGTTACTCTCGATGTACGTCACCGGACTTCCACGAGCCCGGCAAGGGAGAGCACATGTTCGAGAGATTCACCGACCGAGCCCGTCGTGTTGTCGTCCTCGCTCAAGAAGAAGCGAAGATGCTCAACCACAACTACATCGGCACCGAGCACATCCTCCTCGGCCTCATCCACGAGGGCGAGGGCGTCGCCGCCAAGGCGCTGGAGTCGCTCGGCATCTCGCTCGATGCCGTCCGCGAGCAGGTCCAGGACATCATCGGGCAGGGCCAGCAGCAGCCGACCGGGCACATCCCGTTCACGCCGCGCGCCAAGAAAGTGCTCGAGCTGTCCCTGCGCGAGGCGCTGCAGCTCGGCCACAACTACATCGGCACCGAGCACATCCTCCTCGGCCTCATCCGCGAGGGCGAGGGCGTCGCAGCCCAGGTGCTCGTCAAGCTCGGCGCGGACCTCAACCGCGTCCGCCAGCAGGTCATCCAGCTCCTGTCCGGCTACCAGGGCAAGGAAGCGGTCGCCGTCGGCGGCGAGCAGCAGCAGAACGCGCAGCAGGGTTCGCAGGTCCTCGACCAGTTCGGTCGCAACCTCACCCAGGCCGCGCGCGACGGCAAGCTCGACCCGGTCATCGGGCGCGAGAAGGAGATGGAGCGGGTCATGCAGATCCTCTCCCGTCGCTCCAAGAACAACCCCGTCCTGATCGGTGAGCCCGGCGTCGGCAAGACCGCCGTCGTCGAGGGCCTCGCCCAGGCGATCGTCAAGGGCGACGTGCCCGAGACGCTGAAGGACAAGCAGCTCTACTCGCTCGACCTCGGGTCGCTCATCGCCGGGTCCCGCTACCGCGGTGACTTCGAGGAGCGCCTCAAGAAGGTCACGAAGGAGATCCGCACCCGCGGCGACATCATCGTCTTCATCGACGAGATCCACACCCTCGTGGGTGCCGGTGCTGCCGAGGGCGCGATCGACGCCGCGTCGATCCTCAAGCCGCTCCTCGCCCGCGGTGAGCTCCAGACCATCGGTGCCACCACGCTCGACGAGTACCGCAAGCACTTCGAGAAGGACGCCGCACTCGAGCGTCGCTTCCAGCCGGTGCAGGTCAACGAGCCGTCGCTGCCGCACGCGATCAACATCCTCAAGGGCCTCCGCGACAAGTACGAGGCGTTCCACAAGGTGTCCATCACCGACGGTGCGATCGTCGCCGCGGCGAACCTGGCGGACCGCTACGTGCAAGACCGCTTCCTGCCGGACAAGGCCATCGACCTGATCGACGAGGCCGGCGCCCGCCTGCGTCTGTCGATCCTGTCGGCGCCGCCGGAGCTCCGCGAGTTCGACGAGAAGATCTCGGCGGTCCGCGGGCAGAAGGAAGCCGCGATCGAGGAGCAGGACTTCGAGAAGGCCGCGAGCCTGCGCGACGAGGAGAAGAAGCTCCTCGGCGAGCGTCTCCGCCTCGAGAAGCAGTGGCGCGCGGGTGACGTCGCCGCCTCCGGCACCGTCGACGAGGGCATCATCGCCGAGGTCCTGGCGCAGGCCACGGGCATCCCGGTGTTCAAGCTCACCGAGGAGGAGACCTCGCGTCTCGTCTTCATGGAGAAGGCACTGCACGAGCGCGTCATCGGTCAGGAAGAGGCCATCTCGGCCCTGTCCAAGACCATCCGCCGCACCCGCGCCGGCCTCAAGGACCCGAACCGCCCCTCGGGCTCGTTCATCTTCGCCGGCCCCACGGGCGTCGGCAAGACCGAGCTCGCCAAGGCGCTCGCGGAGTTCCTCTTCGACGACGAGGGTGCACTGATCTCCCTCGACATGTCGGAGTTCGGCGAGAAGCACACCGTGTCCCGCCTGTTCGGTGCTCCTCCCGGGTTCGTCGGGTTCGAGGAGGGCGGCCAGCTCACCGAGAAGGTGCGCCGCAAGCCGTTCTCCGTGGTCCTGTTCGACGAGATCGAGAAGGCCCACCCGGACATCTTCAACTCGCTGCTGCAGGTCCTCGAAGAGGGTCGTCTGACCGATGGTCAGGGCCGCGTGGTCGACTTCAAGAACACCGTCATCATCATGACCACGAACCTCGGTTCGCAGGGCATCGCCGGGGGCCCGGTGGGCTTCCAGGTCGAGGGTGACTCGGCCGTCGGCTACGACCGCATGCGCGGCAAGGTCAACGAGGAGCTCAAGAAGCACTTCAAGCCGGAGTTCCTCAACCGCGTCGACGACACGATCGTGTTCCCGCAGCTGTCGCAGCCGGAGCTGCTGCAGATCGTGGACCTGTTCGTGAAGCGCCTCGCCGACCGTCTGCTCGACCGCGACATGACGGTGGAGCTCACGCTCGCCGCCAAGGAGCAGCTCATCAAGGTCGGGTTCGACCCGTCCCTCGGTGCACGCCCGCTCCGCCGCGCGATGCAGCACGAGGTCGAGGACCAGCTGTCCGAGCACATCCTGCAGGGTGAGCTCAACGCCGGTGACCACGTGAAGGTCGACTTCACCGACGGCAAGTTCCAGTTCGAGACCGGGCGTCAGCCGGGCCGCGAGGAGGTACTCGCCGGGGCTGCCGCCGTCGAGGCGACGGACGCCCCGCAGGGCGAGATCGAGTCCTAAACCCAGCCACAAGCAGACGGGAGGCGGGGGGGGCGCGGGGCCCCCCCCCCCCCGCGGGGGGGGGGGGGGGGGGGGGGGGGGGAAATAGACGCGTAGTGTAGGGGGGGGTCCACGGGGCCCCCCCAGTGGGGGGCCCCGCGCGGGT
>NZ_JBEPKX010000055.1:0-4522 GCF_040544915.1 Curtobacterium sp. 1544 | reverse complement strand
CGCCCCCCCGGCCCCCCCGGGGGGCCCCGCCGCGGGGCCCCCCGGGGGACGGCCCGGGGCCCGGCGGCCCGCCCCCGCCCCCCCCCCCGGGCGGGGGGGGGGGGGGCCCGCGGCCCCCGCGCCTCCCGTCCGTTCGTGGGGTGTGTCCAGGGCACCGCTTGCGACCGTCCGGACGGACCGTCATCCCGCGCGGTCTGGCAGTGTCCGACTGCTAGGGTCGTTACGGCGACGTTACGGGGCGTATCGTCCACCACACGCGGGCCCGAAGGGCCTGTGACTCCGAAAGCAGCGCCCCCTGGGCGCTCCACACCCACCAGGAGATCCATTGACCGTCAAGATCGGTATCAACGGCTTCGGCCGTATCGGCCGCAACTTCTTCCGGGCCGCCCTCGCGAAGGGCTCCGACCTCGAGATCGTTGCGGTGAACGACCTCACCGACAACGCCGCACTGGCGAACCTGCTGAAGTTCGACTCCATCACGGGTCGTCTCGGCAAGTCCGTCGAGCTCGACGGCGACAACATCGTCGTCGACGGCAAGGCGATCAAGGTCCTGGCGGAGCGCGACCCCGCCAACCTCCCCTGGGGCGAGCTGGGCGTCGACATCGTCATCGAGTCGACCGGCTTCTTCACCAAGGCCGCCGATGCGCAGAAGCACATCGACGCCGGCGCCAAGAAGGTCATCATCTCCGCCCCGGCCACGGGTGACGACGTCACCATCGTGCTCGGTGTGAACGAGGACCAGTACGACCCGGCTAACCACAACATCATCTCGAACGCGTCGTGCACCACGAACAGCCTCGCGCCGCTCGCCAAGGTGTTCAACGACAAGTTCGGCATCGAGCGTGGCCTCATGACCACGGTCCACGCCTACACCGCCGACCAGAACCTGCAGGACGGCCCGCACAAGGACCCCCGTCGTGCCCGTGCGGCCGCGCTGAACATCGTCCCGACCTCGACCGGTGCCGCCAAGGCCATCGGCCAGGTCATGCCGGAGCTCGCCGGCAAGCTCGACGGCTTCGCGCTCCGCGTCCCGGTCCCGACCGGCTCGATCACCGACCTCACCCTCGAGACCAAGTCCGAGGTCACCGTCGACGAGATCAACGCCGCGTACAAGGAGGCCGCCGAGGGCCCCCTCAAGGGCATCCTGCTCTACAGCGAGGACCCGCTGGTGTCGACCGACATCACCACGGACCCGCACTCCTCGATCTACGACTCCGGCCTGACCAAGGTCATCGGTGGCCTCGTGAAGATCACCTCGTGGTACGACAACGAGTGGGGCTACTCGAACCGCCTCGTCGACCTCACCGAGTACGTGGGCGAGCGGCTCTAAGCAGATGGCGCTCCGCACCCTCGGCGACCTCGGCGACCTCGCCGGCAAGCGCGTCGTCGTCCGTTGTGACCTGAACGTCCCACTCAAGGACGGCACGATCACGGACGACGGCCGCGTCCGGGCGTCGCTGACGACCCTGAACACCCTGATCACCGCCGGCGCGCGCGTCATCGTGATCTCCCACCTCGGGCGCCCCGACGGCGAACCGAAGCCGGAGTTCTCGCTCGCGCCGGTCGGCCAGCGGCTGTCCGAGTTGCTCGGGAAAGAGGTGACCTTCGTCGGCGAGACCGTCGGCGACGAGGCCACCGCTGCCGCCGAGGCCCTCGAGGACGGCGACGTCCTGCTGCTCGAGAACCTCCGGTTCAACCCGGAGGAGACCTCGAAGGACGCCGCCGCGCGCAGCGGTTTCGCGGACCGGATCGCAGCCCTCGGGGACGCCTTCGTGTCCGACGGCTTCGGTGTCGTGCACCGCAAGCAGGCCTCGGTCTACGAACTCGCGTCCGCGCTGCCCAGTGCAGCCGGTTCGCTCATCGAGACCGAGCTGCGGGTGCTCGAGCGGCTGACCAAGGAGCCGGAGCGGCCGTACACGGTCGTGCTCGGTGGCTCGAAGGTCAGCGACAAGCTCGGCGTCATCGACCACCTCCTGCCGCAGGTCGACACCCTGTGCATCGGGGGCGGCATGCTCTTCACCTTCCTCGCGGCCCAGGGCCACGGGGTGGCGAAGTCGCTGCTCGAGTCCGACCAGCTCGACGTCGTCCGCGAGTACCTCTCGCGGGCGAAGGAGCTCGGCGTGACCATCGACCTGCCGACCGACGTCGTCGTGGCCTCCGGGTTCGCGGCCGACGCGCAGCACGAGACGGTCGCCGCGGACGCCATCGAGTCGTCCTCGTTCGGCGCCGACGGCATCGGTCTCGACATCGGCCCGGAGACGGCGGCGCGCTTCGCCTCGGCCGTGTCCGGTTCGAAGACGGTGTTCTGGAACGGCCCGATGGGCGTGTTCGAGTTCCCGGCGTTCGCCGCCGGTACCAAGACCGTCGCGCAGGCGCTCACCGAGGTCGACGGCCTCGGGGTCGTCGGCGGTGGCGACTCCGCTGCTGCCGTCCGGTCCCTCGGGTTCTCGGACGACCAGTTCGGCCACATCTCGACCGGTGGCGGTGCGAGCCTCGAGTTCCTCGAGGGCAAGTCGCTCCCCGGTCTCGAAGCCCTGGGGTGGACCCGATGACCCGTACGCCGTTCATCGCCGGTAACTGGAAGATGAACCTCGATCACCTGCAGGCGATCGCCACCGTGCAGAAGCTCGCGTGGACGCTGAAGGACGCGCGCCACGACTTCGACGACGTCGAGGTCGCGGTGTTCCCGCCCTTCACCGACCTCCGCAGCGTGCAGACGCTCATCTCGGCCGACAAGCTCCCGATCCGCTTCGGTGCGCAGGACCTCTCGCAGCACGACTCCGGAGCCTTCACGGGCGACGTGTCGGGTGCGTTCCTGGCCGCGCTCGACGCGCAGTACGTCATCGTCGGGCACTCCGAGCGGCGCACGCTGCACGGGGAGACCGACGAGGTCGTCGCCGCGAAGACCGCCGCGGCCGTCAAGCACGGTCTCGTGCCGGTCGTCTGCGTCGGTGAGACGGGCGAGCAGCGCGAGGAGCGCGGGGCCGGTGTCGTGCCGGTCGAGCAGCTCAAGGTCGTCCTCGACGCGGTGAAGCCGTCCGAGATCGTCGTCGCCTACGAGCCCGTCTGGGCGATCGGTTCCGGTCAGGCCGCGACAGCCGAGCAGGCCCAGGAGGACTGCGCCGCACTGCGTCGCGGGATCGCCGCGGCCTGGGACGACGAGGCCGCAGCCGAGACCCGTGTGCTCTACGGCGGTTCGGTGAAGTCCGGCAACATCGCGGGCTTCCTCCGCGAGCCCGACATCGACGGCGCGCTCGTCGGTGGCGCCTCGCTCGACGTGCAGGAGTTCGCGGCGATCGCGCGCTTCCGGCAGCACGTCGGACTCTGACAACCGTGCTCAGGCCGGCCGTGTCCGCACGGCCGGCCTGAGCCACGCCCGGCCTGCGGGCTCGGTCCGGTCCACCGGGCCGGTATACTCGCATGGCTGACTGACACGAAAGGTACGTCGTGGCGATTCTCTCCGTCGTGCTGCAGGTCCTGCTCGCTATCACGAGCCTCCTGCTCACGCTCCTCATCCTGCTGCACAAGGGCCGCGGTGGCGGCCTCTCCGACATGTTCGGCGGCGGCGTGACGAGCAACCTCGGTGCGTCCGGCGTTGCCGAGCGCAACCTCAACCGCATCACGGTGATCCTCGGTCTGGTCTGGATCGTGTCCATCATCGTGCTCGGTCTCATCAACAAGTTCACGGCGGGGAGCTGATCCATGGCAAGCGGAGGCAGTGCAATCCGAGGGTCTCGCGTCGGCGCGGGCCCGATGGGGGAGCAGGACCGCGGGGTCCAGGCCGAGCGTGTGGCGATCTCGTACTGGGACGCCCTCGGCAACGAGGTCGTGCGGTACTTCGCCGCCGGTCTCCCGGACGAGGAGATCCCCGAGACGGTGGACTCGCCGTCGACCGGGCTCCCGGCCGGCCGTGACAAGGAGAACCCGCCCGTGGTCTCCAAGACGGAGCCGTACAAGACGCACCTCGCGTACGTGAAGGAGCGGCGCACCGAGGAAGAGGCAGCCCAGCTCCTCGAGGACGCGCTGCAGCAGCTGCGCGAGCGTCGCGGCACCGCGAAGAAGGACTAGCGCCCCGAGCGCCCGAAGGCCCCCGCACCGATCCGGTACGGGGGCCTTCGTCGTGCGGATGGCTTCCCGAGCGGGCGGATGGCTTCCCGAGCGGGCGGAACACGCCGCCCGCGTGCCGTCGAGTGGGCAGAACACGCTGCCGAGAGGCTCCGAACGCGACGAATGTTGCCCGGTCGGGTGCGGGTCGCACGTCACCGAACGATCCTGTGCCTGGTTCGCCAGTCGGCCGCCGAACGGGCAAGACGCGCCGTGCATAGTCCGGCGAACGGGCCGGACGTGCCGTCTCGGCGCGCCGAGCGTGACGTATTGTGCCCGCTCGCGGGCGGCCGGGACGGGACCACGAACGGACGGGAGGCGCGGGGGCCGCCGGGCCCCCCCCCCCCCGCCCGGGGGGGGGGGGGCGGGCCCCCTGGGAGCGCTTATGGTTGAGGGGGACGCGCGCCCGGGGGCCGTG
>NZ_JBEPKX010000054.1:0-5196 GCF_040544915.1 Curtobacterium sp. 1544 | reverse complement strand
CGCGCTCTCCCCCCTCCCCACGCCCACAACACCCCCCCCGCCTGGGGGGGGGGGGGGGCCCCCCCCGCCCCCCCCCCGGGGGGGGGGGGGGGGGCCCCCCCCCCCCCCCCCGCCTCCAGGCCGTCGTGTGGTTGCGCACAGGACCGTCGCTGCGGTCGTAACCACCTGCTCACGTCGATACGATGGTGGGATACCGCCCGTCTCGTGTGAGGAAACTGCAGCTGTGCCGAAGCCGGTCGTCCTGATCGCCGAAGAACTCTCGCCCGCCACAGTCGACGCCCTCGGGCCCGACTTCGAGATCCGGAACGTGGACGGTACCGACCGCCCCGCCCTCCTGGCCTCCCTCGCCGATGCGCACGCCATCCTGGTGCGCTCCGCCACCAAGGTCGACGCCGAGGCGATCGCCGCGGCCCCGAACCTCAAGGTCGTCGCCCGTGCCGGTGTCGGTCTCGACAACGTCGACATCAAGGCGGCCACCACCGCCGGCGTGATGGTCGTGAACGCGCCGACGTCGAACATCATCTCCGCCGCCGAACTCACGGTCGGCCACATCCTTTCGCTCGCGCGGCACATCCCGGCCGCGCACGCGTCGCTCGCCGCCGGCACCTGGAAGCGCTCCGCGTACACCGGTGTCGAGCTGTACGAGAAGACCGTCGGCATCATCGGCCTCGGCCGGATCGGCGCCCTCATCACGCAGCGCCTGCAGGCGTTCGGCGTCCAGGTCATCGCGTACGACCCGTACGTCACCACGGCCCGCGCCCAGCAGCTCGGGGTCGAGCTCGTCTCGCTCGAGGACCTGCTGAAGCGCGCCGACTTCACCACGATCCACATGCCGAAGACGCCGGAGACGGTCGGCATGATCTCGGACGACCAGTTCGCGCTCATGAAGCCGACCGCGTTCGTCGTGAACGTCGCCCGCGGTGGGCTGATCGACGAGGACGCGCTGCACCGCGCGCTCACCTCGAACACGATCGCCGGCGCCGGCCTCGACGTCTTCGTGTCGGAGCCCCCGAAGGACTCCCCGCTCGTGGCCCTGCCGAACGTCGTCGTCACGCCGCACCTCGGTGCCTCGACGGACGAAGCACAAGAGAAGGCGGGCGTCTCGGTCGCCAAGTCGGTCCGTCTCGCCCTCGGCGGCGAGCTCGTCCCCGACGCGGTGAACGTCGCCGGCGGCGTCATCGACCCGTACGTGCGCCCGGGCATCCCGCTCGTCGAGAAGCTCGGCCAGGTCTTCACCGGCCTCGCCACGTCGCCCGTCACGAGCATCGACGTCGAGGTGCACGGCGAGCTCGCCGAGTACGACGTCAGCGTGCTGAAGCTCGCGGCGCTGAAGGGCGTCTTCACCGACGTCGTCAGCGACCAGGTGTCCTACGTGAACGCTCCGCTCATCGCGGAGCAGCGCGGGGTCTCCGTACGGCTCATCACCGACTCGGACAGCCCCGAGTACCGCAACGTGCTCACGATCCGCGGCGCACAGTCCGACGGCCCCGCGATCAGCGTCTCCGGTACCCTCACGGGCCCGAAGCAGATCGCGAAGCTCGTCGAGATCAACGGCCACGACGTCGAGGTCGCCCTCGCCGAGCACCACGTGGTCATGGTCTACACGGACCGCCCGGGCATCGTCGCCGTCTACGGCAAGGAGTTCGGCGAGGCCGGCATCAACATCGCGGCGATGCAGATCTCGCGCGAGGCCGCCGGCGGCCAGGCGCTCAGCGTGCTCACCGTCGACTCGCCGGTCCCGGCCGAGATCCTCGAGCACGTCCGGTCCACGATCGACGCGGCATCGCTCCGCGAGATCGACATCACGCTGTAGGGGAGTGGCGGACATGACACAGACGGTGAAGCTCGCGGTCATCCGCGGAGACGGCATCGGGCCCGAGGTCGTCGACGAGGCGCTCAAGGTCCTGCACGCCGTGCTGCCCGACGACCTCGTGGTCGAGGAGACCCCGTTCTCCCTCGGCGCCGCGCGGTTCCTGGAGACCGGGGACATCCTCACCGAGGACGACATGTCCGCCATCGCCACCCACGACGCGATCCTGCTCGGCGCGGTCGGCGGGGACCCGCGGGACCCCCGGCTCGCCGGCGGGATCATCGAACGGGGGCTGCTGCTGAAGCTGCGGTTCGCGTTCGACCACTACGTCAACCTGCGCCCCACGAAGGTGTACGAAGCCGTCGGGACCCCGCTCGCGGCCCCGGGCGAGGTCGACTTCGTCGTCGTGCGCGAGGGCACCGAGGGACCGTACGTCGGCAACGGCGGAGCGATCCGCACCGGTACCCCGCAGGAGATCGCGACCGAGGTCTCGCTCAACACCGCCTACGGGGTCGAGCGGGTCGTCCGGTACGCCTTCGAGCTCGCGAACCGTCGGACGCGGAAGCACCTGACGCTCGTGCACAAGAGCAACGTGCTCGTGCACGCCGGAGCCCTCTGGCAGCGCACCGTCGCGGCCGTCGGGCAGGAGTACCCGGACGTCGCGGTCGACTACCAGCACGTCGACGCCGTCACCATCCACATGGTGAAGGAACCTGCTAGGTTCGACGTCATCGTCACCGACAACCTCTTCGGCGACATCATCACCGACCTGGCCGGCGCGATCAGCGGCGGCATCGGTCTGGCGGCCTCGGGCAACATCAACCCGGACGGCACCTTCCCCAGCATGTTCGAGCCGGTCCACGGCTCCGCGCCGGACATCGCGGGTCAGCAGAAGGCCGATCCCACGGCCGCCATCCTGTCCGTCGCACTGCTGCTCGACCACATCGGTCGCAGCGACCTCGCGTCGGCGGTCACGCGGGCGGTCGAGGCCGATCTGGCTGACCGGGGCACCACGCAGCGTCGCACGGCCGAGATCGGCGACGCCATCGCCGCCGCGGCCACGGCACGCACCACCACCGCCTGACAGGAGTCTCCCCAGATGAGCACCGACACCGCCTTCGGACTCGAGTTCGCCACCACCCCCTCGGCCGAGCGTCGCGCCGCCGCCGAGCGTGAGGAGATCCTCGCCGACCCGGGCTTCGGCAAGCACTTCACCGACCACATGGCCACCGTGCGGTGGACGCTCGACGGCGGGTGGCACGATGCCTCGGTCCACCCGTACGGACCGATCAGCCTCGACCCGAGCGCGAGCGTCCTGCACTACGCGCAGGAGATCTTCGAGGGGTTGAAGGCCTACCGGCACGCTGACGGTTCGGTGTGGACCTTCCGCCCGGACGCGAACGCCCGGCGGTTCCAGCGGTCCGCTCGACGGTTGGCGCTCCCGGAGCTCCCGGTGGAGACCTTCGTCGAGTCGATCCGACAGCTCGTGCAGACGGACGTCGACTGGGTGCCCTCGGCGCCCGAGACGAGCCTGTACCTGCGCCCGTTCATGATCGCGACGGAGTCGTTCCTGGGCGTCCGTGCGGCGCAGGAGGTCGCGTATCACTGCATCGCCAGCCCGGCGGGTGCGTACTTCACCTCCGGGCCGAAGCCGGTGTCGATCTGGCTGTCGACGCAGTACGCCCGCGCGGGCAAGGGCGGCACGGGCGCGGCGAAGACCGGCGGCAACTACGCGTCGTCCCTGCTGCCCCAGCAGGAGGCCTACGAGCACGGCTGCCAGCAGGTGATGTTCCTCGACTCGGTGGAGGGCAAGTACCTCGAAGAGCTCGGTGGCATGAACGTCGTCCTCGTGAAGTCCGACGGCACGCTCGTGACGCCGGACTCGGACTCCATCCTCGAGGGCATCACGCGTGACTCGATCCTGCAGCTGGCGGAGGACCGCGGCCTGCGGGTCGAGCGTCGCCGGGTGACGCTCGACGAGTGGCGTGACGGCGTGGCCGACGGCTCGATCACCGAGGCGTTCGCCTGCGGCACGGCCGCCGTGGTGACCCCGATCGCGGAGCTCCGCGGCGAGGGCTTCACGATCGGTTCGCCGACCGTGGGCGCCGGCGAGCTGACGATGTCCCTGCGCGAGGAACTCACCGACATCCAGTCCGGCCGTCGTCCCGACCCGCACGGGTGGATGACGCGCCTGACCGACCCGGCCTGAGGTCCAGGCGAGCGTCGGTAGGCTCCAACGGTGAAGATCGCACGGTTCAGCAGCAAGGGTGAAGACCCGCGGTACGGCATCCTCGACGAGCGCGACCTGGTCGTGTTGGCGGGGGACCCGATGTACCAGGGGTTCGAGACCACGGGGGAGCGGGTGCCGCTCGCCGACGCCAAGCTCCTGGCGCCGGTCATCCCGCGGTCGAAGGTCATCGGCGTCGGGCTCAACTACGCCGAGCACGCGTCCGAGATGGACGAGCGCGCGGGGGACGACCCGGTGGTGTTCCTCAAGCCGAACACCTCGGTGATCGGACCGGAGGACCCGATCCGTCTCCCGGCCGGCGTCGGACGCGTCGACCACGAGGGCGAACTCGCCATCGTGATCGGCTCACTCGCGAAGAACGTCACGCGCGAGGACTTCGCGAGCGTCATCCTCGGGTACACGATCGCCAACGACGTCACCGCCCGTGATCTGCAGGCGCGGGACGGGCAGTGGACGAGGTCGAAGGGCTTCGACACGTTCTGCCCGCTCGGCCCGGCGATCGAGACCGAGATCGACCCGTCGGACATCCGCATCGAGACCCGCGTGGACGGTGACCTGCGTCAGGTGGGGTCGACGAGCGAGATGGTGCACGACATCCCGACCCTCATCGAGTTCATCTCGTCGATCTGGACGCTCCTGCCCGGTGACGTGATCCTGACCGGGACCCCGGCCGGCGTCGGCGAGATCCGGGACGGCGAGGTCGTCGAGGTGACGATCTCCGGACTGGGCACCCTGAAGAACCCGGTCATCGCACGGCACTGACCCGCACCACCGAACGGCCCGCTTCCCACCGTGGAGGCGGGCCGTTCCGCGTCTCCGCGGGCATCGCGCCAGGCGACACGCCCGGGGTGCGGGCCGGTTGGCGGGCCCCCCGGGGCGTGTGTAGAGTAATCACTCGTTGCCGCTGAGGCGGAGAACGGAACGGCCGAGACGGTCACCGGAGCGAGAGCCCCGGAGATGCAGTCCGGACGGGGTCCCGCTCAGGCAACACATCCCAACGAAGTCGCACTCTCTGAGTCGTGTCTTCTGGGTGGAGACGAAATGCCTCTCTGGCGGAACCTCTTTCGGGGTCGAGTGGGGAGTGCGTCTGGTCCTTGAGAACTCAACAGCGTGCACATTGTCAATGCCAATTTATTGA
>NZ_JBEPKX010000053.1:0-7375 GCF_040544915.1 Curtobacterium sp. 1544 | reverse complement strand
GGGGGGGCCCGGGTTTTTTGTGGTCGCGCGCGCGTCGGTGGGGGGGGGGCCCGCCCGGCCGGGGGGGGGGGGGGGGCGGGGCCCCCCCCCCCCCGCCCGCCCCCCCCCCCCCCGGGGGGGGGGGGGGGGGGGCGGCCCCCCCCCCCCGCCTCCAGTCCGTCATCCGCTACTTCTTCAGGACCCGCACCAGCTTGCGCAGGACGGTTCCGGTCACCCAGATGACGGGCACGCTCACCGCGAGGAGCGAGATCAGGTTCGGCTCGAACTCGAGGTCCTTGCCGGGGCGGCGCACGTAGGCGCCGATCGGGACGGAGACGGCTCCGCCGCCACCGCCGCCGTTCTCGTCGCCGTCGCCGCCACCGCCGAACCCGAACCAGCCGAGGGACACCGGGATGAGGGTCTGGTCGCCGACCTCGACCGGCTCCCCGTAGTTGGTGGACACGCCCACGGGGCGCACCTTCTCTGCGATCTGCGTGACGATGTTGGCCATGCGCGCGAGGCTACTCGTCCGTTCCTCCACAGGCGGCGGCGCGCCGGAACCATCCACGGCTGGGGCTTGTCTGCGGACGCGGACGGGTCCCGCCGATATGTTGGCGCAACCCACACCTGGAGGACCGTTTGCACACCTGGCCCGGCAACCCGTACCCGCTCGGGGCGACCTACGACGGGAGCGGCACGAACTTCGCGCTCTTCAGTGAGGTCGCCGAGCGCGTCGAACTCTGTCTCTTCGACGACGACGGCGAGGGCGGCACCACCGAACTCTGCATCGACCTCGTCGAGGTCGATGCGTACGTGTGGCACGCGTACCTCCCGAACGTCGGCCCCGGACAGCAGTACGGCTTCCGCGTGCACGGCGAGTACGACCCCGCGACGGGGTCGCGCGCGAACCCGCACAAGCTGCTGCTCGACCCGTACGCGAAGGCGACGAGCGGGGACATCGACTGGGACCAGTCCCTGTTCTCGTACACGTTCGGCGACCCCGACTCGACGAACGACGAGGACTCGGCGTCCCACATGATGAAGGGCGTCGTCATCAACCCGTTCTTCGACTGGCAGGGCGACCGCGCACCGCGGACCCCCTACGGCGAGACGGTGATCTACGAGGCGCACGTCAAGGGCCTCACCGAGACCCACCCCGACGTGCCCGAGGAACAGCGCGGCACCTACGCCGGCGTCTCGCACCCGGCCGTCATCGAGCACCTCAAGCGACTCGGTGTCACGACGCTCGAGCTCATGCCCGTGCACCAGTTCGTGAACGACTCGACCCTGCAGGACAAGGGGCTGTCGAACTACTGGGGCTACAACACCATCGGGTTCTTCGCGCCGCACTCCCACTACTCGTCGTCCGGCGACCAGGGACAGCAGGTGCAGGAGTTCAAGACGATGGTGCGCGAGCTGCACCGCGCGGGCATCGAGGTCGTCCTCGACGTCGTCTACAACCACACCGCGGAGGGCAACCACCTCGGTCCGACGCTGTCGTTCCGCGGCATCGACAACGCGGCCTACTACCGCCTGGTCGACGACGACAAGCGCTACTACATGGACTACACGGGCACGGGGAACTCGCTCAACGTCGGGCACCCGCACTCGCTGCAGCTCATCATGGACTCGCTGCGGTACTGGGTGACCGAGATGCACGTCGACGGCTTCCGCTTCGACCTCGCGTCGGCGCTCGCCCGCGAGTTCTACGAGGTCGACCGGCTGTCGGCGTTCTTCGAGCTCGTGCAGCAGGACCCGATCGTCTCGCAGGTGAAGCTCATCGCCGAGCCGTGGGACGTCGGCCCCGGCGGCTACCAGGTCGGCAACTTCCCGCCGCAGTGGTCGGAGTGGAACGGCAAGTACCGCGACACCGTCCGTGACTTCTGGCGCGGCGAGTCCTCGACGCTCGGCGAGTTCGCCTCGCGGATCTCCGGTTCGGCGGACCTCTACGAGCACGACGGCCGCACGCCCAAGGCGAGCATCAACTTCATCACCGCGCACGACGGCTTCACGCTGTACGACCTCGTCGCCTACAACGACAAGCACAACGAGGCCAACGGCGAGGACAACAACGACGGCGAGAGCCACAACCGTTCCTGGAACTCCGGTGCCGAGGGACCGACCGACGACGAGGCCGTGAACGCCCTGCGGCTGCAGCGTCGACGGAACTTCCTCGCGACGCTCCTGCTCAGCCAGGGCGTGCCGATGATCGCGCACGGCGACGAGCTCGGCCGCTCGCAGTCGGGCAACAACAACGTCTACGCGCAGGACTCCGAGCTGAGCTGGATCGACTGGGAGACCGCCGACGACGACCTCGTGCAGTTCACCGCCGACGTCGTCAAGCTGCGGCACGACCACCCGACGTTCCGCCGCACCCGGTACTTCAACGGTCGCCCGGTCCGCCGCGGCGAGGGCGAACCGCTGCCCGACGTCGTGTGGCTCACCCCGTCCGGCGAAGCAATGGAACCCGAGGACTGGGACTCCGGCTTCGGCAAGAGCGTCGGCATGTACCTGAACGGCAACGGGATCCGCGGGCGTGACGTCCGCGGTGACCGGGTCACCGACGTCGCGTTCATCACGTACTTCAACGCGCACGACGACACCGTCACGTTCACGCTGCCGCCGGAGGAGTACTCGCCCGGCTGGACCGTCCGGATCGACACCGCAGAGCCGGGTGCACGCGACGAGGTCATCGAGGCCGGCACGCCGCTCGACGTCCCCGCACGGTCGATGATCGTGCTCCGCGCCGAACCCGACCACGAGGTCACGGTGACGTCCGTCGACACGGACTCCTCGCGCCCGGCCACGGTCGCGCCGCAGGACGCCGTGACGCCGGCGAACCCCGCGGGGGCGACGGCTCCGTCCGACACCAGCGGCGGTCAGCAGTGACCGCGCGGCGGGTCCCGGCCTCGACGTACCGGCTGCAGGTCACACCGGACTTCGACCTCGCCGCCGCGACGGACGTCGTCGACTACGTGCGGGACCTCGGGGCGGACTGGCTGTACCTGTCGCCGGTGCTCCAGGCGGAGCCCGGATCGCAGCACGGCTACGACGTCGTGGACCACGCTCACGTCGACACGGAGCGCGGTGGCGACGCCGCGCTCCGTGCGCTCGCGGACGCCGCGCACGCCGCCGGGCTCGGCGTCCTGATCGACGTCGTGCCGAACCACGTGGGCGTCGCGACGCCCGAGGCGAACCCGTGGTGGTGGTCCCTGCTCGAACTCGGGCAGGGCTCCCCCGTGGCCTGGGCGTTCGACGTCGACTGGGCCGCCGGCGACGGCAAGCTCCGGGTCCCGGTGCTCGACGACCGGCTGCTCGACGGAGTCGAACTCCGCGACGGCCGCCTGTACCTCGGCGACACCGCCTACCCGACCGCGCCGGACACCGTGCACGACGGCGACTCCGTGGCGGACGTCCACGCTCGCCAGCACTACGAGTTCGTGCACTGGAAGCGTGCCGACCACGAGCTGAACTACCGCCGGTTCTTCGCGGTGAACACCCTGGCGGCGATCCGCGTCGAGGAGCCCGAGGTCTTCGCGGCGTCGCACGACACGATCGGCGGGTGGTTCCGTGACGGGATCGCCGACGGTCTCCGGATCGACCACCCGGACGGCCTGTACGACCCGGCCGGGTACCTGCAGGACCTCGCCGGGCTGACCGGTGGGGCGTACACGCTCGTCGAGAAGATCCTCGAACCGGGCGAACAGCTGCCCTCGTCGTGGCCCGTCGACGGCACGACCGGGTACGACGCGCTCGGCGTGCTCGACCGGGTGTTCATCGACCCGGCCGGTGAACCGGCACTCACCGCGGCGTCCGGTGCCGAGCCGTCCGACTGGCAGCAGCTGACGCACGACACCCGCCGTGGCATCGCCGACGGGATCCTCGGCAGCGAGGTCGAACGCCTCGCTCGGTTGCTCGCCCCGGTCGCCCCGGACGTCGACCACGCGTCGATCGTCGACGCCGTGGCCGAGGTCGTGGCGTCCTTCGACGTCTACCGCACCTACCTGCCCGAGGGTGCCCACCACCTCATCGACGCCCTCGAGCGTGCTGCGTCGAACCGCCCGGAACTCGATCCCGTGATCGACCGCATCGCGCCGGCACTCGTCGACCCGACGAACGCCGCGGCGATCCGCCTCCAGCAGACCAGCGGCATGGTGATGGCGAAGGGCGTGGAGGACACCGCGTTCTACCGGACCTCGCGGTTGACGTCGCTGAGCGAGGTCGGCGGCGACCCGAGCGTGTTCTCGGTCTCCGTCGAGCACTTCCACCAGGCACAGCGCGACCGCCTCGGCAGCTGGCCGCACACCATGACCACGCTGACCACGCACGACACCAAGCGCAGCGAGGACACCCGTGCCCGTATCGCCGTCCTGGCGGAGCTCGGCACGGAGTGGGCGAGCACCCTCGACCGGCTGCGGTCGCTCGCGCCCCTCGACGACGCCGTGCTGGCCGACCTGCTCTGGCAGGCGATCATCGGCGCGCGTCCGGCGAGCCGGGAGCGCCTGCACGCCTACGCAGAGAAGGCCTCGCGCGAGGCCGGCGACAGCACCACGTGGACCGAACCGGACGAGGACTTCGAGCGCCGGATGCACGCGCTCGTCGACGCCGCCTTCGACGACCCCGCCGTGGTCGCGGTGCTCGACGCCCTCGACGAGCGGATCGACGCCGCCGGATGGTCGAACGGCCTCGGGCAGAAGCTCGTCCAGCTCACGGCGCCCGGCGTCCCCGACGTCTACCAGGGCACCGAGTCCTGGGACCGCTCGCTCGTCGACCCGGACAACCGACGCCCGGTGGACTACACCGAGCGCCGGCACGTCCTGGCGGAACTCGACGGACCGGACGACGACGGCCCCGAGCAGTTGCCGGCCATCGGCATCGACGGGGCGGCGAAGCTCCTCGTGACGAGCCGCGCGCTCCGACTCCGCCGCGACCACCCGGAGCTGTTCACCCGGTACCTGGCACTCGAGGCCACGGGCAGCGCGGCGGACCACGTGCTCGCGTTCGACCGCGGTGGCGCCGTGACGATCGCGACACGCCTGCCGATCGGCCTCGAACGGGTCGGTGGCTGGGGCGACACCCTCGTGCACGCCGTGCCGCTGGACCGCGTGGACCTGCTCACGGGTCGGAGCGTCCCGGCAGGTCGGGGCATCGCGCTCGCCGACCTCCTGACGGACTACCCCGTCGCACTGCTCGTGCCGGCACACGTCGTCGAGCCGACCGACCACGGCACGGCCGCCTCGACCTCAGCGGACGGCAGCACGACGACCGCCACGACGCCGGTCACCGAGTCCGACGCGCAGGCCGACATCGACATCCTGGAGGGCCACGCATGACCGCACCCGACCGCTACGCCGTCTGGGCCCCGACCCCGGAGCGCGTGCGCCTGGTCGTCGACGGCACCGAGTACCCGCTGACCCGCGGGGACGACGACTGGTGGACGACCGACGCGATCATCCCCGTCGTCGGTGCCCGCTACGGCTTCCGTCTCGGCGACGACGACGCCGTCCGGCCCGACCCGCGCAGCCGGTACCAGCCCGAGGGCGTCCACGGACCGTCCGAGGTCGTCGACCCCGCGCGGTTCTCGTGGACCGACGAGGCCTGGACCGGGCGTCCGGCGCGCGGGGGCGTCATCTACGAGATGCACGTCGGCACCTACACCCCCGAAGGAACGCTCGACGCCGCCGCCGCCAAGCTCGACCACCTCGTCGAGCTCGGCGTGGAGTTCGTCGAGCTCCTCCCCGTCAACGGTGTGAACGGCGAGTGGAACTGGGGGTACGACGGTGTCGCGTGGTTCGCGGTGCACGCGCCCTACGGCGGCCCGGACGCCTACGACCGGTTCGTCGACCGGGCGCACGCGCTGGGCCTCGGCGTGATCCAGGACGTCGTCTACAACCACCTCGGCCCGAGCGGCAACTACCTGCCGCTCTACGGCCCGTACCTGCTGCAGGGACTCGGCAACACGTGGGGCGACTCCGTGAACGTCGAGCACCCCGAGGTCCGCCGCTACGTGCTGGACAACGTGCGGATGTGGTTCCGAGACCACCACGTCGACGGGCTCCGACTCGACGCGGTGCACGCGATCCGGGACACCACCCGACCGCACGTGCTGCGGGCGATGGCGTCCGAGACCGACGCGTACTCGGCCTTCGTCGGGCGGCCGTTGTCGCTCGTCGCGGAGTCGGACCTCAACGACCCGGTCATGTTCCGCCCGCAAGAGGCCTCGGGCTACGGCCTCGCCGGACAGTGGTCGGACGACTTCCACCACGCGGTGCACGTGGCCCTCACCGGCGAGACGAACGGCTACTACGCCGACTTCGCCCCGTTGTCGGCGCTGGCGAAGGTCCTCGACCACGGGTTCTTCCACGACGGCACCTGGTCGTCGTTCCGGCGCAAGCGGCACGGTCGACCGATCGACCGAGGGACCTCCCCCACGACGGCGCTCGTCGTGGCGAACCAGAACCACGACCAGATCGGCAACCGCGCCGCCGGCGACCGCCTCGCCGCGACCGTCAGCGACGAGGGGCTCGTGATCGCCGCGGCCCTGACCCTGCTCGGGCCGTTCACGCCGATGCTCTTCATGGGCGAGGAGTTCGCCGCCTCGACGCCGTGGCAGTTCTTCACGTCGCACCCGGAGCCCGAGCTCGGCAAGGCGACGGCCGAGGGACGCATCCGGGAGTTCGCGGAGCACGGGTGGGACGAGTCCGCCGTGCCGGACCCGCAAGACCCGTCGACGTTCACGAACTCGAAGCTCGACTGGGCCGACGTCGACTCCGACCGAGGGGCGAGGATCCTCCGCGCCTACCGGGTGCTCGTCGCGCTGCGCCGCACGGACCAGGCGTTCGTCGACCCGCGGTACGAGGCGAACGCCGTCCGGTTCAGCGAGGACCGCCGCTGGCTCGTGCTCACGCGGGGGTTGCTCGGGCCGGACGTCCGACCGGTGCACGTCGTGGTGAACTTCCTCGACGACGCCGCCGAGGTGCCGGTCCCCGGAGCCACCGGCGAGGAGCTCTACCGCTTCGGCGAGGCCGAGGTCGCGACGGACTGCGTCCGCTTCACCGGCCGAGGTGTGGTCGTCCTGCGCTGACCAGCGCACACCGAACGGTCCGTGGCATGTCCGCCGCGGGCCGTTCGTCTGTCCGTCCCCGGCCGCGAAAGCGACAGGTTCCCGCCGCGATCCTCCGGGAATCTGTCGCGCTGCCGCCAGGAAGGCCACGCGGATCCGCACGGAGTCGCTTTCGCGGCACCACCGTCGGCGGACGCCGCGACCACGTACGGGAGGGGGGGGGGCCGCGGGGCCCCCCCCCCCCCCCCCGGGGGTGGGGGCCCGCCCGGCGGGCGCCGGGGGGGGGGCCGCCGGGGCCGGGGGGGCCCCCCGGGGGGGCCCCCCGGGGGGGGT
>NZ_JBEPKX010000052.1:0-8372 GCF_040544915.1 Curtobacterium sp. 1544 | reverse complement strand
CGGCCCCCCCCCCCCCCCCGGGGGGGGGGCCCCCCCCCCGGGGGGGGGGGGCGCCCCCCCCCCCCCCCCCGGGGGGCCCCCCCCCGCGCCCCCCCCCCCCCCCCGGGGGGGGGGGGGGGGGCCCGGCGCCCCCCGCGCCTCCAGTCCGTCGTGGGGTCGCGTCCACCGCGACCCGCATGTGAACAGCACGTGTCGCGAAACTGGCAGAAGCCTCCGTAAGCCTGTACCCCTCCCAAACCGCACCCCCACCACCCCCGAATCGGGGGCATGACCCGAATCGATACCCCCGTTGTGGTGTCATCCACCACCGGTGCGGTGCCCGTCCAGACGCGCGCGCCCTTCGCGCGACTGGTGACGCTGGCCCGACAGCTCGTGTCCTTCGGCAGCATCGGCGCCGTCTGCTTCGTCATCGACCTCGGCGTCTACAACCTCCTCCGCGCGACCGTGATGCCCGAAGGGCCCATCGCCGCGAAGATCGTCTCCGCCGTCGTGTCCACGGCCGTCGCCTGGGTCGGCAACCGGTTCATCACCTTCCGCGCCGAACGGCAGACCGGCCGGCGCGAGACCCTCCGCGAAGGGCTCCTCTTCGCGGCCACGAACCTCATCGGGCTCGGCATCGCCGCCGCCTGCCTGTTCGTCTCGCACTACGTCCTCGGATTCACCTCCACCCTCGCCGACAACGTCGCCGGCAACGGGGTGGGTCTCGTGCTCGGCACCGCGTTCCGGTTCGCCGCGTACAAGGCCCTCGTCTTCCGTTCCACCGACGCTCACGCGAAGGAGCTCGCCGAATGACCATCTCCGCCACGCTGCTGACGGCCGCCGGGCCGCTGCTCCAGCCCAACGAGGGGACCGCTCCGTCGGGGGTCCCGAACCGGGGAACGACCGACGTGCCGACGGGAGGCTCGGGTCAGGTCTCGCAGGGCGCCTGGTCGCTGGGCGAGTGGATCGGGTACTCGACCCTCATCGCCGTGTCCGTGCTGCTCACGATCATCGCGCTCACCACCCTCTGGTGGATGCTGCACGCCTGGCGGTCGCGGGACGCGCTGAAGTCGACGAGCTTCAGCCAGACCCCGCTGCCGGCCGCCCACCGGTTCACCCTGCTGGTGCCCGGACGTCACGAGCAGGACGTGATGGGCGAGACGCTCGACATGCTCGCGAAGCAGGACCACCCGAACTTCGAGATCATCGCGATCGTCGGCGAGGACGACCCCGAGACGGACGCCGTCGTGCGTGCCGCCGCGGCCCGCCACCCTGAGCTGATCCGCGTCGTGGTGGACGACACGGCGCCGAAGAACAAGCCGAAGGCGATGAACCTGGCGCTGCAGTACGCCACGGGCGACATCGTCGGGGTGTTCGACGCCGAGGACGAGGTCTACCCGCGCCTGCTGTCCCTGGTGGACTCGCGCTTCCAGGAGACCGACGCCGACGTCGTGCAGGGCGGCGTGCAGCTCATGAACTTCAAGTCGAGCTGGTGGTCGCTCCGGAACGTGCTCGAGTACTACTTCTGGTTCCGTTCGCGCCTGCACTTCCACGCCGGCTCCAAGTTCATCCCGCTCGGCGGCAACACCGTCTTCGTCACCCGTTCCCGCCTGGAGTGGTCGAACGGGTGGGACGCGCACTGCCTCGCCGAGGACTGCGAACTCGGCGTCCGGCTCTCCGCCGACGGCGCCAAGGTCGTCGTCGCGTACAGTCCCGAGGCCGTCACCCGCGAGGAGACCCCGCCCACCTTCGCCTCTCTGCTCAAGCAGCGGACCCGGTGGAACCAGGGCTTCCTGCAGGTGCTCGGCAAGGGGGAGTGGCGGAAGCTGCCGTCCTTCCGGCAGCGCTTCTTCGCCCGCTACATGCTGACGATGCCGTTCATCCAGGCGGCGACCGGGCTCCTCATCCCGCTCAGCGTCGTGATGATCCTGTTCGTCAAGGTGCCGACTGCGATCGCCCTCGTCTCCTTCGTGCCGCTCGCCCCGACGCTCATGCTGCTCGCGGTCGAGGTCGTGGGGCTCAACGAGTTCGGCCGGATCTACGGCGAACGAGTGCGCGTGCGCGACTACGTGAAGCTCGTGCTCGGCCTCGTGCCCTACCAGGTGTTCCTCGCCGCGGCTGCCGTTCGTGCCGTCGTCC
Source organism: Curtobacterium sp. 1544 (assembly GCF_040544915.1). Classification (NCBI taxonomy): domain Bacteria; kingdom Bacillati; phylum Actinomycetota; class Actinomycetes; order Micrococcales; family Microbacteriaceae; genus Curtobacterium; species Curtobacterium sp. 1544. The sequence goes on along the minus strand of NZ_JBEPKX010000052.1, from coordinate 6,254 downwards.
GGCACGCCAAGGGGCAGAACGGGTGGGAGAAGACGGAGCACACCGGGCAGCACCGGACCGCTGCGCAGCCGGCCGAGGTCGTGGGGTTCGCGAACGCCGTCACCACGGATCGCTCGGACGAGCGTGAACTCGCCGATTCGACCACTGGAGGGACCCGATGACCGCCAGCATCACCAACACGACCGGCATCCCGATCCGTGGTGCCGTCGCGGGCCAGCGCTCCGGCGTCGGCGCCTGGTTCCGACGGCACGCCGCGAGCCTCGGCTGGCTGCTGCCCGTCCTCGCCGTCACGGTCGTCGTGCAGGCGTGGAACATGTCCGGCACGCCCCAGCGCATCGACGACGAGGGGACGTACACCGCCCAGGCGTGGGCGATCGCGCACCTCGGCGAGATCACGCACTACACGTACTGGTACGACCACCCGCCGCTCGGCTGGATCCAGATCGCCGGGTACACCTCGCTGACCGGGGCGTTCGCGCGCTACCCGTTCGCCGTCGAGGCCGCGCGCGAGGCGATGGTCTTCTTCGCCGCCGTGTCGAGCATCCTGCTGTTCGTGCTCGCCCGCCGCCTCGGCACGGGCCGGGCGACCGCCGCCGTCGCGGGCCTCGTGTTCGCCCTGTCGCCGCTCGCGCTGCAGTACCACCGCACCGTGTACATCGACAACGTCGCGACGCCGTGGCTCCTCGCCGCGTTCGTCCTCGTGCTGAGCCGACGCCAGCAGCTCGCCGGGTTCGCCGGGGCCGCCGCGTGCCTCGGGATCGCCGTGCTCTCGAAGGAGACGTACCTGCTCGCGCTGCCGTTCCTCATCTGGATCGCGGTGCGTCGGGCCGACAAGAGCACCCGTCGGTACACGCTGAGCGTGGCGGGGGCCGTGCTCGCCGTGATCGGCGGCGGCTACCTGCTGCTCGCCGCGGTGAAGGGCGAGCTCCTGCCCGGGACCGGACGGGTCAGCCTGTTCGAGGGCATCACCTACCAGCTCGGGTCCCGCGCGGCCTCGGGGTCGGTGTTCGACTCGGGGAGCCTCGCGAACGAGGCCGCCTCGCAGTGGTGGGCCCTCGACCCCGTCTTCATCGTGCTCGGGTCCGTGGCCGCCGTCGTCGGGCTCTTCCTGCGTCGGGTCCGCCCGATCGCCGCGATGCTCGTGTTCCTGCTGCTCTTCATGTTCCGCCCGAACGGGTACCTGCCCGTGCCGTACGTCATCATGCTCATCCCGTTCGCCGCGCTGCTCGTGGCGTACACCGCCGAACGCGCCGTCCTCGCGATCGCCGGGCGCACCCGGACCCGCACCCGCCTCGGCGGTGCCACCCGTCGCGGCCTCGGCATCACCTGGCTGGCGGTCACCACTGCGGCGCTCGTCGTGGCGGTCCCGCTCTGGGGCGGACAGCTGCGCGGCTTCGTGCTCGGCAACCTCGACCTGCCGATGCAGCAGGCCGAGGAGTGGGTCGGGGACAACGTGCCGAAGTCCTCCCGCCTGCTCGTCGACGATGCCATGTGGGTCGACCTCGTGCAGGACGGCTTCGCCCGGAACAACGTCGTCTGGTACTACAAGCTCGACACCGACGCCGCGGTCGAACGCCAGTCGCCGAACGGGTGGAAGGACTCGGACTACGTCGTCACGACGGACTCCATGCGGACCGGTGGCAACTCGTCGTCCGACATCCGCCAGGCGATCGAGAACTCGACGTCCGTCGCCGCGTTCGGCACCGGGAACCAGCGGGTCGACGTCCGCCGGATCCACTCCGAGGGCCGTTCCGCCGCTGCAGAGGCGATCACCGCTGCGTCGAACGGGCGGAAGGCGATGGGCACCGAACTGGCCGCCAACCCGTCACTCCGGGCGGACGGCGGGACGAAGTCGCAGTTCCGTGCCGGCCAGGTCGACTCGCGGGCGATGATCGCGCTCGGCCAGGTGCTCGCCGACCGGGCGATCAGTGTCGACCGGTTCACGCCGCTCGAGGGGGAGACCGGGCAGCCGTTCCGCCGGGTGGTGCTCGACGCGTCGGACGCCTCGGCCGCCGCACGGATCGCCGCCACGCTCGACGCGATGTCCGACGCCTTCCGCCCCGCCTCGGTGGAGCGGGACGGCTCGGAGCTCACCGTGACGTACACGCCGGCCGACCCCACCACGACCGCGACGAGCGCCTCGTGACGGCCCGCGGACGCGAGCGGGCGAAACACACGGGCACCTGCCCCGGACCCCAGCCGGAAGAGCCCGCTCGCGTGATCGGCGTCACGGGTGCGGTGGGGAGCGCATCCGGCGAGCGGGCGAAACACATGGGAGTCAGCCACGTGACCGAACCGGAAGAGCCCGCTCGCGTGATCGGCCGAGCCACACGCCAGCACCAGCACCAGCAGCACCAGACCCGAACCACGACCAGAAGGAGCACCACCATGCCCGCACCTCGTCGCACCCGCACCCTCGTCGTCGGCGCCCTCGCCGCGACCCTCGTGGCCGCCACCGTCGGCCTCGCCCCGCAAGCAGCCACCGCGGCCACGCCCGCCGCCGGCACGAGCGACGAGGGTTGGCTCCGCGTCGGCCACCTCTCCCCGGACACGAAGGGCGTCGACGTCGAACTGTCGAGCCTCTCCGGCGGCAAGAAGGTGTTCGAGCTCGACGACGTCACCTACGGCCAGGTCAGCCCGTACCAGGAGCTCCCGGTCGGCACCTACGTCCTCTCGATGCGCGCCGCGAACGCCCCCGACTCCACGCCCGTGATCTCCACCGACGTCACGGTCGACAAGGGGAACGCGAGCACCGTCGTCGCCTACGGCAAGAACTCGAAGCTGAAGACGACGGCCTTCACCGACGACCTGCAGCAGCCGGGCGACGGCAAGGCGAAGCTCCGGCTCGTCCAGGCCGCGACGACCGCGAAGAAGGTCGACGTGAGCACCTCCGAGGGGACCGCCGTCGCCGAGGGCGCCGCGTTCGGCACCGCCACGAAGTACGCCACCGTCGACGCCGGCAAGTGGACGCTCGACGTCTCCGGCAGTGGGCAGCAGGGCACCGCGAAGGTCGCCCTGGCCGGAAACACCGTTTCGACGCTCTTCGTGCTCGACGACAGCAAGGGCGACCTCACGGTCGTCCCGGTCACGGACGCCGCGGCCACGGCCTCGACACCGTCCGGCGGCGTGCAGACCGGCGGTGGCGGCGCAGCCGCCGACCCGACCACGCAGGCGGTCCACGCGGTCATCGCGACCCTCCGTTCGCTGTTCCGCTGACGCACCGGCCTGGAGGCGCGGATCACCGCAGCCGATCCGCTCACGTGATCCGCGCCTCCAGTCCGACCCCCGCACCCACTCAGGAAGGCAGGCCGCATGACCCGCAGGACCTGGATCCCCGTGACCGCCGCAGCCGCGCTGGTCGTCGCCGTCGGCATCGCGCTCGTCGCGGTGCGCCCGTGGGGCGACCCCGCGCCGCAGGCCGGAGGTGCGTCGACCCCGACGTCCTCCGCGGCGCCGGACGCGGCGCGCTCGCCGGAGCAGCTCCGGACGGACTTCCTCGACCGGTACGTCCGTGACGGGCGCGTCGTCCGTACCGACCAGGGCGGCGACACCGTCAGCGAGGGGCAGGCCTACGGGCTGCTCATCGCCTACGCGAACGGCGACCGGAAGACGTTCGGCGAGATCTGGTCGTGGACGAAGCGGCACCTGCTGACCGACGACGACCTGCTCGCCTGGCGGTGGACACCCGACGAGGGTGTCGTCGACGGGCAGTCCGCGAGCGACGCCGACCTCGACGCCGCGCGGGCCCTCGTGCTCGCCGGTTCGGAGTGGGGCGAGTCGCGGTACACGGCGGCGGGGAAGACCATGGCGTCGGCGATCCTCGAGCACGAGACCGCGACGACGGACCTCGGCACGATCCTGTTGCCGGGTCCGTGGGCCGACTCCGAGCCGTACCGGTACGACGCCTCGTACGCATCGCCCGCGGCGTTCGAGGTCCTCGCGAAGGCGACGGGCGACGACCGCTGGACGTCGCTGTCGGCGGGGTCCCGTGCGGTCACCGCGGCGGTGCTCGAGGAGTCCGACCTGCCGAGTGACTGGTCGCAGGTGCACGCCGACGGCAGCGTCGACCCGATGCCGGCGACCGGTGGCGACGGCCGCGTGCTGTACGGCTACGACGCGATGCGGATGCCGCTCCGGTACGCCGAGGGGTGTGCGGCGGCGGACCGGTCCCTCGCGGGGTCGATCGCGCCGACGCTCCGGCGGAGCACGCAGCTCGCGGCGCAGCTCGACCTCGGCGGCACGGCCGTGACCGGGGACACGAGCGCCCTGGCGTACGTGGCCCGGGCCGCGGCGGAACAGGCGGCGGGGCAGTCCTCCGCGGCGACCGCCGACCTGCGCCGGGCCGACCGGACGGCCGCGACCACGCCGACCTACTACGGGGACGCGTGGGCGGCGCTCGGCGCGACCATGCTCACCTCGGACGTGCTCGGCGGGTGCGGGACCTCGGCTGGAGGGGCGTCGTGACCGGCCGGCGCCGCGCGCGCGGTGCCGGTGCAGCTGGCGGGGCCGAGTCTCAGGCTGGCGGGGCCGAGTCTCGGGCTGCGCGACGGGACTCGCGGTCCGGTGCCCGAGGAACGTCGCCCAGGCCGAGTCTCGGGCCGTCGGGTCGGCGGCGCGGAGTCGTCGTGGGCGCGGTCGTCGCGGCGGTGGTCGTGGTGGGCGGGGTCGCAGGGGTTGCCGTCGCGACGACCAACGGCACGTCCGGTACCGCGGGCGCGCCCGCCGCTCCGGCGACGTCCTCGCCGTCGTCCGGGAGCAACGGCACCGCCGGGTTCCAGGACCCCGCAGCACCCACCGACCGTTCCGACGCGACCCCGGTCAGCGTGACGATCCCCGCCATCGGTGTGTCGTCCTCCCTCGAGGACCTCCACCGCGGTGCCGCCGGCGAGCTCGACCCGCCGAAGGACTGGGACAGCGCCGGCTGGTTCAGCGACGGCATCGTCCCCGGCGAGGTCGGCCCCGCCGTCATCGCCGGGCACGTCGACAGCCCCACCGCCGCAGCCGTGTTCTTCCGGCTCGACGAGCTGGTGGCCGGCGACGAGATCCACGTCGCCATGTCCGACGGCACCACCCGCACCTTCACGGTGGACCGGTCGGAGCGGGCCGCGAAGTCCGCGTTCCCGACCAGCGACGTCTACGGCACCGCACCCACCCCGCAGCTGCGACTCATCACCTGCGACGGCACCTTCGACACGGCCACAGGGCACTACACGGACAATCTGATCGTGTTCGCAGACCTCTCGTCGGATTGACGCAGGACCCGACCGATATCTTCGATGTCAAGCGCAAGGAGCATCATGAGCACGACCCTGGTCATCATCCCGACCTACGACGAGGCGGAGAACGTCCGACCCATCGTCACGCGCACACTCGCCGCGACCGACGACACCGTGCACGTGCTCGTCGTGGACGACAACTCCCCGGACGGCACCGGTGACATCGCCGACGCGATCGCCCGCGAGACCGACCGGGTCCACGTGATGCACCGCACCGTGAAGGACGGCCTCGGCGGGGCGTACCTCGCCGGGTTCGCCTGGGGCCTCGAGCACGGCTACGACAAGCTCGTCGAGATGGACGCCGACGGCTCCCACCACCCCGAGTACCTGCCCTGGATGATCGAGCTCGCGGACACGAACGACCTCGTCCTCGGGTCCCGCTGGATCAAGCACGGCAAGGTCGAGAACTGGCCCTGGTACCGCGAGATGCTCTCGCGCGGCGGGAACCTCTACACGCGTCTGGCCCTCGGCATCGCCGTGCGGGACGCGACGGGCGGCTTCCGGGTGTTCACCTCCCGCGCGTTCGAGCGCATCGACCTCGCCGGTGTCGCGTCGAAGGGGTACTGCTTCCAGGTGGACCTCTGCTGGCGTGCCCTCGAGGCCGGCCTGCGCGTCGTCGAGACGCCCATCACGTTCACCGAGCGCGAGTTCGGCGTCTCGAAGATGAGCGGCAACATCGTCCGCGAGAGTCTCACCCTCGTCACGAAGTGGGGCATCGACCGGCGGCTGCGCGAAGCGCGCTCCCTGGTCAAGGACCACCGTCGGCTGCCCTCCGTGCGGACGAACGCGCACGCGGTCGCCGACCACGCGGCCTGACGGCCGGCGACGAACGAACGGACGGGAGGCGCGGGGGCCCCGGGGCCCCCCCCCCCCCGCCCGGGGGGGGGGGGGGGGGGCCGCCGGGGGGGGGGGGGGCGGGGGGGGGGGGGCCCCCCCCCCCCGGGGGGGGGGCGGGGGGGGCGCGGCGCGGGTGGGTGA
>NZ_JBEPKX010000051.1:0-8726 GCF_040544915.1 Curtobacterium sp. 1544 | reverse complement strand
CCCGCGGGGCGCGGGGCCTGCCCGGCGGGGGGGGGACACCCCCCCCCCGGGCGGGGGGCCCCGGGGGGGGGGGGGGGGCCGCCCCCCCCCCCCCCCCCCCCCCCCCGGGCGGGGGGGGGGGGGCCCCGCGCCCCCCCCGCCTCCGGTCAGAGACCACGCGCGTTACGCGACCTGCTCCTCGTTCTGCGGGTCGAAGAGGCTGGACGCCTCGTGCCGCGTGATCGCGGCCTCGACGAGGCCCGCGAACAGCGGGTGCGCGTTCGTCGGACGCGAGCGCAGCTCCGGGTGCGCCTGCGTGGCGATGTAGAACGGGTGCACGTCGCGCGGCAGCTCGACGTACTCGACCAGGGTGCCGTCGGGCGACGTGCCCGAGAACACCAGGCCGGCGTCCGCGATCTGCTGGCGGTACGTGTTGTTCACCTCGTAGCGGTGACGGTGCCGCTCGGAGGCCTCCGGCGCACCGTACAGCTCCGCCGCGAGCGAGCCCTCGGTGAACGACGCCGGGTACAGCCCGAGGCGCATGGTGCCGCCCAGGTCGCCGCCGGCGATGATGTCGACCTGCTCCGCCATGGTCGCGATGACCGGCGTCGTGGTCTCCGGGTCGAACTCGGTGCTCGACGCGTCGGTGAGGCCGGCCTCGTGCCGGGCGTACTCGATGACCATGCACTGCAGGCCGAGGCACAGGCCGAGCGTCGGGATGCCCTGCTCACGGGCGAAGCGCAGCGCGCCGAGCTTGCCCTCGATGCCGCGCACGCCGAATCCGCCGGGGACGCAGATGCCGTCGACGTCGCCGAGGTGCTTCGCAGCGCCCTCGGGCGTGGTGCAGTCGTCCGACACGACCCACTTCAGCGTGACCTTGGCGTTGTGCGCGAAGCCACCTGCACGGAGCGCCTCCGTGACGGACAGGTACGCGTCCGGGAGGTCGATGTACTTGCCGACGAGGGCGATCGTGACGTCCTTCTTCGGCTCGTGCACCGCGTGCAGCACCGGGGTCCACGCCGTCCAGTCGACCGCGCCGGCGTCGAGATGGAGCGCATCGACGATGACCTGGTCGAGGCCCTGGTTGTTCAGCAGCGTCGGGAGGTCGTAGATGGACGGCACGTCCACCGCGTTCACCACGGCGTCCTCGTCCACGTCGCACATCAGGGCGATCTTGCGCTTGTTCGCGTCCGACACCGGGCGGTCGCTGCGCAGCACCAGGGCGTCGGGCTGGATGCCGATCGAGCGGAGCGCGGCCACGGAGTGCTGCGTCGGCTTGGTCTTCTGCTCACCCGAGGCGTTCATGAACGGCACGAGCGAGACGTGCACGAAGAACACGTTGTTGCGGCCGAGCTCGTGCCGCACCTGGCGTGCCGACTCGATGAACGGCTGCGACTCGATGTCGCCGACGGTCCCGCCGACCTCGGTGATGATGACGTCGGGCTGCGGGTCGTTCTGTGCCTGCTCGCGCATCCGCCGCTTGATCTCGTCGGTGATGTGCGGGATGACCTGCACCGTGTCGCCGAGGTACTCGCCGCGTCGCTCCTTGGCGATCACGGTCGAGTACACCTGGCCGGTGGTCACGTTCGCGGCCTGCGACAGGTTGATGTCGAGGAAGCGCTCGTAGTGCCCGATGTCGAGGTCCGTCTCCGCACCGTCGTCGGTCACGAAGACCTCGCCGTGCTGGAACGGGTTCATGGTGCCCGGGTCCACGTTGAGGTACGGGTCGAGCTTCTGCATGACGACCTTGAGGCCGCGTGCCGTGAGGAGGTTGCCGAGGCTGGCCGCCGTGAGGCCCTTGCCGAGAGACGAGACGACCCCGCCGGTCACGAAGATCTGCTTCGTCACCTTCGGGGTCGCGTTCGAAGAATTGGTTCCGCCGCTGAGAGTGTCCGCCACGGGATTCCATCGTACGTCAGAACTGCCGGGAGGCGCGACCTCGGTTCGCCGTGGGCGTTGCGTCGGGCGTGTGGCCGGCCCGTCAGGCCTTCTGGCCGGCGACGTCGAGCAGCTCGCGTGCGTGCTCGATGCCGCTGGCGCTGTCGCCGAGGCCGGACAGCAGCCGCGCCATCTCCTGCAGACGGTCCTCGCCCTCGAGTCGGCGCACGCTCGACGACGTGACCGCACCGCTGGCGTCCTTCACGACGTTGAGGTGGTTGTTCGCGAACGCCGCGACCTGCGCCAGGTGCGTCACGACGATCACCTGCGTCCGCTCCGCGAGCTTCGCCAGACGCCGACCGATCTCGATCGCAGCCGCACCACCCACCCCGGCGTCGACCTCGTCGAACACGAAGGTCGGGACGGTCGTGGTGCCCGCCATGACGACCTCGATCGCCAGCATGACGCGAGAGAGCTCGCCACCGGAGGCACCCTTGCTGATCGGCCGCGGGTCCGTGCCGGAGTGCGGCTGCAGCAGGATCGACACCTGGTCGCGTCCGTGTCGGCGGTACTCGCCCGCGTCCGTCACCTCGACCACCAAGGACGCGCCGGCCATCGCGAGCGTCCCCAGCTCCGCCGTGACCCGCTGCGCGAGGTCGTTCGCCGCCTTGGTGCGTGCCGTCGTCAGGGTGGCGCCGGCGGACTCGAGTGCCTGGACATCCTGCTCGACGGCCTCCTGCAACGTGGCGATGCGATCGTCGTCGCCGTCGAGCTCGAGCAGCCGGTCGCTCGCCCGCTGCCCGTACGCGATGACGTCGTCGATCGTGTCGCCGTACTTCCGCGTGAGCCCGGCGAGCAGTGCCCGCCGCTCGTTGATGAGTTCGAGGTCGTGCCCCGCGTCGGGTTCGAGCGACCCGAGGTAGCTCGACAGGCTCGCGGAGGCCTCGGTCGCCTGGATGCCGAGTTCGGTCAGCTGTTCGAGCACCGGCTGCAGCTCGGCGTCGGAGCCGGCGACGCGTTCGATCGCGCGGCGAGCGGACTCGACCAGTCCGACGACGTCGTGCACGCCGTCGAGGGATTCGCTCGACAACGCCTCGTGCGCGAGCCCCGCGGACAGCCGGAGCTCCTCGAGGTTCCCGAGCCGCTCGGCACGCTCGGCGAGCTCGGTGTCCTCGCCGGGCTGCGGGTCGGCGGCCTCGATCTCGTCCGAGGCTGCGCGGATGCGTTCGGCTTCGGCCAGGCGGTCATCGCGGTCGCGCGTCAGCGTCTCGAGCTCGCCGGCGTGCTGCTGCCAGGCGTCGTACGCCGTGACGTAGCGCTGCAGGGCCTTCTCGAGCGCCGGACCGCCGAACCCGTCGAGGGCGGCGCGCTGCGCGGTCGCCGAGGTCAGGCGGATCTGGTCGGACTGCCCGTGCACCGTCACGAGCTGGTCGGCGAGCTCGCCGAGCACCGCCACGGGGGCGCTGCGGCCACCGACGGTCGCACGGCTGCGCCCCTCGGCCGACACCGTGCGCGTGAGGATGAGTTCGCCGTCCTCGACAGCGCCACCGGCGTCCTCGACCCGTTCGGCGACGGCGTCGTGCTCCGGCACGTGCCAGCGGCCCTCGACCACGGCGCTCGAGGCACCTCGGCGGACGGAGCCCGCGTCGGCACGTGCGCCGAGCAGGAGGCCGAGCGCGGTGACGATCATCGTCTTGCCCGCGCCGGTCTCGCCCGTCACGACGGTGAAACCGGGGCCGAGCTCGAGGGTCGTCTCACCGATGACCCCGAGGTCGGCGATCTGGATCTCCTCGATCACAGGTCGTCCTCGTCGGTCTGCGGTCCGCGCCACCCGGCGACGGGCAGCTGGAACTTCGCGACGAGACGATCGGTGAAGGGAGCGTCCTTGAGGCGCGCGACCCGCACGGGGTCCGGCGACCGCCGCACCTCGACACGTGCACCCGGCGGGAGGTCGTGCGTGCGCCGACCGTCGCACCACAGCACACCGACGCCGCTGGTCCGCCGCAGGACCTCGATCGCGAGGGTGCAGTCCGGCCCGACCACGATCGGACGGGCGAACAGGGCATGGGCGCTCAACGGCACCATCAGCAGCGCGTCGACGTCCGGCCAGACGATCGGGCCGCCGCCGGAGAACGAGTACGCCGTGGAACCGGTCGGGGTGGACACGACGACGCCGTCGCAGCCGAACGACGACAGCGGACGACCGTCCACCTCCGTCACGACCTCGAGCATGCGTTCCCGGGAAGCCTTCTCGATGGTCGCCTCGTTCAGCGCCCACGAGGAGTAGACGACCTCGTGCCCGACGACGACGTCGACCTGCAGGGTGACGCGTTCCTCGACGTGGTACTCGCCGGAGAGAGCCCGCTCTACAGTCGCCCGCAGGCCGTCCCGCTCGCTCTCGGCCAGGAACCCGACGTGGCCGAGGTTCACCCCGACGATGGGCGCCCCGGTCCCGCGGACGAGCTCGGCCGCGCGGAGGATGGTGCCGTCGCCGCCGAGGACGATGACGATCTCGAGCTGGTCGGACTGGACGTCCACGCCGAGGATGTCCACCTGGCCGACCGAGGCCTCGGCCCGCCGGATGTCGGCGTACTCGTCGAAGGGCATCACCGGGACGAGGCCGGCGGCGTGCAGGAGGTCGCAGACCTCTACCGCGGCGTCGATGGAGTCCCGGCGGCCCGTGTGGGACACCAGGAGGATGTGCCGGTCGTCGCTCATGCTGTCCCTTCCGCCAGTGCCGTCGCGCGGTCGATCCATTCTGTCGGATTGGCACCGACACCACGCTGGAAGCGCGCCAGGTACTCGTGGTTGCCGTGGGTCCCGACGATCGGCGAGGCGGCGACGCCGGTCGTTCCGAGGCCGAGGTCCCAGGCGGCCCAGAGCACGTTCATCAGCGCATCACTGCGCAGCGCGGGGTCGCGCACGATGCCCTCGCGGACACCGCCGCGACCGACCTCGAACTGCGGCTTGACGAGCAGGACGAAGTCGTCCGCCGGCACCGCCTCGGCCAGGGCGGGCAGCACGATCCGGAGCGAGATGAACGAGAGGTCGCCGACCACCAGGCTCGTCTCACCGGCAGCGGGGTCGAGCCCCGCGTAGCCCTCGGGGGTCAGGTTCCGCGCGTTGACGCCTTCGACGACCGCGACACGGGCGTCCAGGGCGACGACGGGGTCGAGCTGACCGTGACCGACGTCGAGCGCCACGACGCGACGAGCACCGCGCGACAGGAGCACCTGGGTGAACCCACCCGTGCTCGCACCCACGTCGAGGACCACGCGGTCGGTCGGGTCGACGCCGAACGTGTCGAGCGCGCCCACCAGCTTGCGCGCCGCCCGGGAGACCCACTCGTCCTCGGTGTCGACCTCGATCGCGGCCGCCGGCTGGACCGCCGCAGAGGGCTTCACGACCGCCGTCCCTGCCACCGTCACGCGGCCGGCCTGGATCAGCTTGGCAGCTGCCGTGCGGGACTTCGCTAGCCCGCGGGCGGCCACGAGGGCGTCGAGTCGGACGGCCGACGAGACCTGTCCGACCACGGAGTCGTCAGGCACTCGCGGTGCCACCACTCTCGAGCCGGGTGCGAAGCTCGTCGTGGAGCGCGGAGAACGCGTCGGCGCGATCGGGCAACGGGAGCGCCTCGACCGCAGCGGTGCGCTGGGCGAAGTCGTCGGTTCCCTGCTCGTCGTTCGGCACGTCGCCCACGCTACTCGCCGCCGTACAGCTTCGGGTCGACGTCGAGGCCGTAGATGGCGAGCCCGGACTCCCAGATGAGTGCGGTCCCGGCGCGCAGCAGGTCGATCGCGTCGCCGTCGTCGAGCACCCGCACGACGTGACCGCGCATCGCGACCGTGACGTCGCCGACGGTGGCGTAGCGCGTACCGTCCGGGTCCTCGCGCCGGATCGTCACCGGGTACGGCTCGGACAGGCCACGGAGATCGGCGAGGATGAACGTCGGACGCGAGCGCTGGTCGGCCGCGAGGACCTGCTTCGCCTTGTCGATGCCGGTCAGGACGAGGACGCTCGGGATGCCGGCGTCGTTCGCCCCCTTGATGTCGGTGTCGAGTCGGTCGCCGATGAACAGCGGGTGCTCGCCGCCGAACCGGGCGACGGCCGCGTCGAAGATCGGTCGCTCGGGCTTGCCCGCCACGACCGGCATCCGGCCGACGGCCTGGTGCACGGCGGACACGAGCGTGCCGTTGCCCGGAGCGATGCCGCGCTCGACCGGGATCGACCAGTCCATGTTCGTCGCGACCCAGGGGATGTCCGGGTCGGCGAGCGCGAACGACGCCTCGGCCAGGTGCGTCCAGCCGAGGTCCGGCGAGAACCCCTGGATGACGGCCGCCGGGGAGTCCTCCGCACTCGTCGTGACCGTGAAGCCGGCGGCCTCGACGATGCTGGTCAGTCCGAGGCCACCCGTGACGAGGATCGTCGAGCCCGCGGGCACGAGGGTCTCGAGCAGGCGGACGCCGGCCTGCGACGAGGTCACGACGTCGTCCTCGGAGACCTCCAGCCCGTAGCGCTCGAGGTGCTCGGCCACGTCGACCGGACGACGAGAGGCGTTGTTCGTGATGTAGCCGACCCGCGCGCTCAGCGATGCACGGGTCAGCGCCTCCACCGCGTGCGGGATCGCGTTGCGGCCGCGGTACACGACGCCGTCGAGGTCGGTGAGGACGACGTCCACACCGTCCGTCGGCGGCTTCGGCACGTCAGTCTGCTGCGGATCCGTCGACGTCGGTGGGGTTGTCGTCGTCGAGTTCGCCGGGCTCGTCGCCTGCGGGCTCGTCGTCGCCCGGCTCGTCCCCGAGGGGCTCGTCGGGTTCGACGGGCTCGTCGGCGAGTTCGGCGTCGGGCTCGTCATCGACTGCTCCTGCGAGCTCGTCTCCTTCGACTTCGAGCGTTTCCTCGACCACATCAACTGTCTCCCAAGCGTTCTCGTCGGCGACCTCGGCGAGGGCCTCGGCAGCGCGATCGACACGGGCCCACCACTCGTCGGCCTCGTCCTGACGACCGAGCTCCTCGAGCGTGGCCGCGTAAGCACTGTAGAGGGCCGGCGACCAGGTGTACGCAGTGGACGGGTCGAGCTGTGGAATCTCAAGCTCACCGAGTGCGGCTGTGGGATTCCCGAGGTCGAGTCGGGCGCCGGACATGGCGATCGCCAGCTCGACCTGCACGGGGGTGTCCAGCGCAGCGCGGTCCACGGACCGGCCGAGCTCGAGCGCGCGCTCCGGGCGACCGAGGCCCCGCTCGCAGTCCACCATCATCGGCAACTGGTCGTTGCGACCCGAGATGCGACGGTAGGTACGAAGCTCGCGGAGCGCCGTGGCGAAGTCGCCCAGGCGGTACGCGGTGATCGCGGCGGTCTCACGCACGACACCGACGCGGCCGGCGCGGCGGGCGGCGCTCAGCGCGTGCTGGTTCGCGGCCTCCGGGTCGTCGTCGACGAGCATCGCCGCGGCGACGAGGTGACGGGCCACCCAGTCGGCGTTGTCCTTGCTGAGGGTCTTCAGCTCGGCGCGAGCGACCTTGTCGAGGTCACGCGCGTCGATCTCCTCCGGGATCTCCGGGTCGTCGTGGCGCGGGCGGATCGACTTCGTGCCGTACGGGTCACGGTCTTCCCAGTCGTCGCGCGAGGACTCACCGAACCGAGCACCGGCGTGACGGCTGCCGTCACCGAAGCGCTGGCGGTCGTCACGTCCTCCGCGGTCACGGTCGGAGCCGCTGCGGAACGGACGATCGCCGTCGCGGCGCGGACGGTCGCCGTCGCGTGCGGGACGGTCCGAACGGAACGGACGGTCACCGTCACGGCGCGGACGGTCGTCGCTGCCGCTGCGGAAGGGACGGTCCCCATCACGGCGGGGACGGTCAGAGCCACCGCGGAACGGACGGTCACCATCACGACGTGGACGGTCGTCGTTGCTGCGGAAGGGACGGTCGCCGTCACGGCGCGGGCGGTCGTCGTTGCTGCGGAACGGACGGTCGCCATCGCGACGAGGACGATCGCCATCACGCGCCGGACGGTCCGAACGGAACGGACGGTCAGAGCCACCGCGGAACGGACGGTCCCCGTCACGACGGGGACGGTCGTCGTTGCTGCGGAACGGACGGTCCCCGTCACGACGGGATCGGTCACCATCGCGGGCGGGACGGTCCGAACGGAACGGACGGTCGCCATCACGACGCGGTCGGTCGTCGTTGCCGCGGAACGGACGGTCTCCTCCACGAGGACCATCACCGCGCGGCGGACGGCTGGAGTCATCACGATCCCCGCGCCACGCGGGACGCCGGCCACCGTCGCGGAACGACCGGTCGCCGTCACGGAACGGACGGCCGCCATCGCGCGAAGGGCCGCCGCTGCGTGCCGGGCGATCACCGTCACGACGAGGGGCATCACGACGAGGGGCATCACGACGGTCGCCCTCACGCCGCTCGAAGTCACGAGGACCGGACGACCAGCGGTTCCCGCCGTCGCGTCGAGGACCCCGGTCGCCGTCACGGCGAGGCCGGTCTCCGCGGTCGCCGTCGTTCCGTCGCTGATCGTCGTCGTTCGCCACCGTTGCTCCTCATTGCGTGCCCGAACTCGTGCCCGGGCGATCGTCCGCTGTGTCGTTGTGTTGGCGCCGCATCGGTCACCCGTTGCTCGTCACCCAGTCCATCACGAACCAGCGCACGAGTCGAGTGACCCACGGCAGAAACAGAAGTAGCCACCGGCCTCCCGAGAACGAGGGTCTCCCCTACGAGTTCTCGATGGAGGGCCGATGGCCACATCTTCTATCTACGTTAAGTCCGGCGGCGTCCTACTCTCCCACAAGGTCCCCCTTGCAGTACCATCGGCGCTGAGAGGCTTAGCTTCCGGGTTCGGAATGTGACCGGGC
>NZ_JBEPKX010000050.1:0-8764 GCF_040544915.1 Curtobacterium sp. 1544 | reverse complement strand
CCCACTTGGTGGGGGCCCCCCCCGGGGGGGGGGGGGGGGGGGGGTGGGGGGGGGGGGGGCCCCCCGGGCCCGGGGGGGGGGGGGGGGGGGGGGGGGGGGCCCCCCCCCGCGCCTCCAGTCCGTCGGGTGGTCACCACCCGAGCGGCGCACCGTCCTCCAGGAACACGCCCGTCGGGCCGTCCGGACCGGCGGCGGCAGCCGCCGCGACCGTCGCGGCGCTGACCTCCACCGGGCGACCGTGCGGGTTCTCGACGCCCCCGAACTCCGTCGCCGTGTACCCGGGTTCGACCGCGACGACGTGCACCTCGGGCACCGCACGGGCGTACTGCACGGTCAGCATCGAGACCGCGGCCTTGCTCGCGCCGTAGACGATCGCCTGGTACTGCGACGCCGGCTTCTCCGGGTCGTGGTTCGCGGCGAAGGAGCCGAGCGCGCTCGAGATGTTCACGATGACCGGGTTCGCGGAGCGGCGGAGCAAGGGCAACGCGGCCTCGGTGGTGCGGACGATGCCGACGGCGTTCGTGTCGAAGACCTCGAGGGCTTCGGGGCCGTTCAGCGCGACCTTGCCGATCCCGGCGTTGTTCACCAGGACGTCGAGGCCGCCCTCGGCATCGAGCTTCGCGAACGCCGCGGCCACCGAGGCGTCGTCGGTCACGTCGAGCTGCACGGCTCGGGCGCCGATCGAGTCGGCGACGGCGCGGCCGGTGTCGAGGTCCCGGGCGCCGATCCAGACGGTGTGTCCGGCGGCGACGAGCTGGCGGGCGGTTTCCTTGCCGAGGCCTCGTGTGGCCCCGGTGACGAGTGTCGTTGTCATGGCCTCAGCGTCGGACAGCACGGCGCTGCCGGGGAGTCGTCCGGTTGTCGTAGGACTGACGGACCCAGGACACCGGCCGCCAGGCGTCGCAGACTGGGGACGTGGAACACACCGAGTTCGGCCGGACCCTGCGCCGCCTGCGCGACCACGTCGCACCGGAGGCGGTCGGCGTCGTCGCGGGCAGTCGCCGCCGTGCCACCGGGCTGCGCCGCGAGGAGCTCGCCGCCCTCGCGGGCATCTCCGCCGACTACCTCACCCGTCTCGAGCAGGGTCGCGCCACCTCGCCGTCCGCCCAGGTGGTCGAGGCCCTCGCCCGGTCGCTGCGGGTCGCCGACGCCGAGCGGGAACTGCTCTTCCGGCTCGCGGGTCACGCGGTCCCCGGGGTGGACGTCGTCCCGTCGCGGATCCCGCCGAGCGTGCAACGGCTGCTCGACCGCCTCGCCGACACCCCCGTCGCGGTGCTCGACGCCGCGGGGACGATCCTCGTCGCGAACGCTCCCTACGACGCACTCATGGGCCCGGTCGGGGCGCTCCGCGGTCACGAGCGCAACACCGCGTGGCGACACCTCGTCGGACCGGGCAGCCGCGCGGTGCACACCGACGCCGAGCAGCGGGCGTTCGAGGCGTCGGTCGTCGCCGCACTGCGGGTGACCGTCGCCCGCTACCCGCTCGACCGCGCGCTGGGACAGCTCGTGCGGGACCTCCGCGCCGCGAGCCCCCGGTTCGTCGCGCTGTGGGAGTCCGGCGACGCTGCGCCCACGCGGGAGTCCGGTCGGCGGAAGGTCGTCGACCACCCGGCCGTCGGGCGGATCACGCTCGACTGCGACACCCTGCAGATCGCCACGGACGACCTCACGGTGCTCGCGTACACGGCCGAGCCGGGCACCGAAGATGCCGATCGTCTGGCGCTCGCCATCGTGCTCGGGACGCAGTCGCTCGCCGGGTGAGCCGGGGCGTCAGTCGTCGATGTCGAAGACCACGACGCGCGAGCTCGCACCCCTGATGAACGCCGCGACGGGCTGGTGCTCGGCGTGCGGCAGGTACCCCTCGAGCGCCGCCCGGTCCCGGAATCGCACGACGAGCATCCAGTCGAACCCGCCCTCGAGTCCCTCGGTGCTCACGCTCTCCCCCGAGCGCACCGACTCCACCCCGTCGATGCGGGGCAGGTGCTCGCGGCAGAGCGCGTCCGCCTCCGCGGATGCTCCGGCGTCGCTCCACTCCACCAGGACCACGTGCGTCGTTCCTGCCACGGTTGCTCCTCACGCGGCCGGCTCGGTCGGACGGTTCCGCTCCGTCGAGCCTGGCACGTCGTGCGCGACCCGGCCACAGACGGCCTGGAGGCACGTGACGACCCCGCCACGCGCCTCCAGTCCGTCACCGGCCACGTCTAGAACGCGGACGTCCCGCCCGCGATGGTGATCGTGGAACCGGACTGGTAGCTCGACTCCGGGCTGACGAGGTGCACGTAGGCGGCACCGAGCTCGGCGGGCTGCCCAGGGCGGCCGAACGGCGACTGCTCGCCGAAGTGCGACACGGTCTCGGCGTCGTCGGAGCCGGGCTGGAGCGGCGTCCACACCGGCCCCGGCGCGACCGAGTTCACCCGGATGCCCTTCGGTGCGAGCTGCTGCGCGACGGCCTCGGTGAAGAGCTTGATCGCACCCTTCGACACGGCGTAGTCGATCTTGTCCGCCGACGGGGTGGAGGCCTGGATCGACCCGGTCGTGACGATCGTCGAACCGGGCTCCAGGTGTGGCACGGCGGCCTTGGTCAGCCAGAACAGCGAGTAGATGTTCGTCTTGAACGTCGAGTCGAACATCGAGGTGTCGAGCGTCAGGATGTCGTCGTTGCTGTCCATCCGACCGGCGACCATCACGAGGGTGTCGAGCCCGCCGAACTCATCGACGGCCTTCTGCACCAGGTCGCCGCAGTACCGCTCGTCGGAGATGTCTCCAGGGAAGAGCACCGCACGGCGTCCTTCGCCCTCGAGCAGGTCACGGACCTGTTCAGCGTCCTCCTGCTCGTCGGGCAGGTAGGACAGCACGAGGTCGGCGCCCTCGCGGGAGAGCGCGATCGCCGCGGCACGGCCGATGCCGGAGTCGGCACCGGTGACGATCCCGCGGAAGCCCTTGAGACGACCGAGGCCGACGTAGCTGTCCTCGCCGTGGTCGGGCTTCGGGTCCATCTTCCACGCGGCACCCGGCAGGGACTGCTCCTGCTTCGGGTACGGCGGGGCGGGGTAGAGGGTGTTCGGGTCGTGCTTGTCGTACTGGCTCATGGCCCCACTGTGCTCGGCCGGTCCGCACCACACGTCCAGGTCGCGCCGCCGTCGCAGAGCAGCCGTCGCCGGGCGGCCGTCGCGGGCGTAGGTTCCAGGCATGACCGTCGAGGCCACCGCGTGAACCCGCAGCTCCTGTTCGGCATCGGCGGCGTGATCGTCGCGGTGTGGGGCGTCGTCATCACCGTCTGGACCCCGTGGGCGCAGCGCATCGGCGGAGGGCGGCTCGCGAACGGACGACCGATCACGCCCGCGTTCGTACGGACCATCGGGGTGTTCCTGGCGGTCGGCGGGGCGCTCATCGCGGTCCTGGCCTTCACGGGCGTCCTCCCGGACCACTGATCAGACCGGGGCGACGCAACGACCTGCAAACCGCCCGTGCGACTGCTCCGAATGCACCGTGGACGTCATGAGCGTCCAGGCCGCGCACGGACGCGTCGGTCTTCTCCAGAAGAGAGGTCGCACCATGACCAGCAACGCAGCAGCAACCACCCGCGTCGGGTACGGATCGACGTGGACCCAGAAGGGCGCCTTCGTCTTCGGCGTCGTCTTCCTCCTGGTCGGCATCGCCGGCTTCATCCCCGGCCTGACGATGGACATGGGCACCATGTCCGTGGCGGGTCACGGCTCGATGGCGATGCTCGTCGGCCTCTTCCAGGTGTCGGTGCTCCACAACATCGTGCACCTGCTCTTCGGTGTCGTCGGACTCCTCGCGGCCCGCGGTGCTCGCGGCGCCCGGCTCTACCTCGTCGTCGGCGGCATCGTCTACGCGGTCCTGTTCGTCTACGGCCTCTTCACCGCAGGGATGGCCGACCCGGCGAACTTCGTGCCGCTGAACAGCGCCGACAACGTGCTGCACCTGGTGCTCGCCGTCGCGATGATCGTGCTCGGCCTGATCCTGCCGCGCATCGGAGCCCGCCGGGCCTAGCGTCCGCAGCACCACAGGGCACCCAGCCCACGAGCCGAGCCGGTCCGAACCACGAGATCAGGTGGTTCGGACCGGCTCTCGTCGTGTGCGCGACCGGGTCAGCTCACCGGAGCGCCGCCGCGGACGAGGTCCCGCACCTGCGCCGCCGCCCCGAGCGCGACCGCGTCGGCGCCGAGCGCACTCTGTGCCAGCCGGATGGCCGCACCGCTCACCGGGGGTTCCGCCGCGATGGCCGCGCTGACGGCCGGTTCGAGCAGGTCCCACGATCGTGCGACGCCACCACCGATGACGACCGTCGTCACGTCGAGGATCCCGGCGGTGAGCAGGGCTGCACGGGCGATCCCCCACCCGGTGATCGCGAACACCTCGGCCGCGTCGAGGTCCCCGGCACGAGCCGCGTCGGCGACTGCACGGGCGGACACCCGTCGTCCCGACCGCTCGGCGTACCTGTCGGCGATCCCCCGTGCGCCGGCGATGGTCTCCAGGTGGCCCACCTGCCCGCAGGTGCAGCGGACGTCGCTGAACCCAGGGACGTGTCCGATCTCTCCCGCAGCACCGCGCGGCCCGGCGAACAGGGTGCCGCCGAGCACGAGGGCGCCCCCGACGCCGGTGCCGAGGGTCATGCCGAGCGCGTCGGCCTCACCGGCGACGGCTCCGGCGGCGAGCTCGCCGAGCAGGAACGCGTTCACGTCGTTGTCGAGCGTCGCGGGGACGCCGAGCGCCGCCGAGACCGCGGCGGTGACGCCGTAGCCGGCCCATCCGGTGAACGAGTTCGCGGTGACGAGGACCGTGCCCGTGGTCGCGTCGACGACACCGGCCGCGCCCACCCCGACACCCGCCAGGGAGGCCCGGTGCCGGTCGAGCAGGACGCGTACCGCCTCGACGGCGGCGGTCACGATCGCGTCCCCGCCGGCGTGCGCCGGCGTCGGCAGGTCGATGCGGTCGATCACCTCGAGGTCGGGGGTGGCGAGCAGCACCTTCGTGTTGGTGCCGCCGACGTCGATCCCCGCGAAGACCGTGCTCACGCGTCCACCGCCGCGAGGGTGGCGAGCCGCTCCGCGCGACGCTGCCGTTGCAGCACGGGGTCGGGGACGGGCACCGCCGCGAGCAGTCGGCGTGTGTAGTCCGTCGTCGGGTGCAGCAGCGTGGTGTCCGTGGTGCCGTGCTCCTCGATGACGCCCTGGCGCATCACGACGACCCGTTCGGCGAACTGCTGCACGACGGCGAGGTCGTGCGAGACGAACAGGCACGCGAAGCCGAGGTCGTCCTGCAGTTCGCGCAGGACCTCGAGCACGGTCTCCTGCACGCTGACGTCGAGCGCGCTCGTCGGCTCGTCGGCCACGAGCAGTCGCGGCGAGAGCACCAGAGCGCGGGCCAGCGACACGCGCTGCCGCTGTCCGCCGGAGAGCTCCCGGGGTGCGCGGGACGCGAGGGTCCGGGGCAGCCGGACGGCGTCGAGCACCTCGTCGATGCGCTTCCGGCGGTCGGCGGAGGACAGCCCGCGGCGGTGCACGGCGAGCGGCTCGGCGATGCACTCCGCGACGGACATCCGGGCGTCCAACGACGCGACCGGGTCCTGCAGCACGACCCCGATGCCGGACCGGAGCACCCGGCGGTCCCGACCCCGCGCGGTGCGGAGGTCGGACCCGAACAGGTGCACGCTGCCGGACGTCGGCTTGACGAGCCCGAGCGCCACCCGGGCCGCCGTGGACTTGCCGGAGCCGGACTCACCGACCAGGCCGACGGTCTCGCCGGCGTGCACGGCGATGTCGATGCCCTGCAGGGCGTGCACCGCGCGCGCCCCGCGCCCGAACGTCACCGAGACGTCCCGCAGGTCGACCACCGGGGCCGCACCGCGCCTCCCGTCCGGAACGTCGACGGAGGCGACCGAACCGACCGACGCAACCGGCGGGACGGGCCCGGCCGGCACACCGACACCCGCCGGTGCGACCGCCAGCCGCGGCACCGCCGCGAGCAGGCGCTTCGTGTAGTCGTGCTGCGGCCGGAGGAGGACGTCCTCGACGCCACCGGTCTCCACGATCTCGCCCTGCAGCATCACCGCGACCCGGTCCGCGAAGTCCGCGACGACACCCATGTTGTGGGTGACGAGCAGGACACCCGTGCCGGTGTCCGCGGCCAGGCGACGGAGCAGCTCGAGGATCTCCGCCTGCACGGTGACGTCCAGCGCGGTCGTCGGTTCGTCGGCGATGAGGAGCTTCGGCGAGTTCGCGATCGCCATCGCGATGACGACGCGCTGCCGCTGCCCGCCGGACAACTGGAACGGGAACGCCTTCGCGCGCGCAGCCGGCGAGGGGATGCCGACGCGGTCGAGCAGGTCCACGGCCCGCGCGGCTGCGTCCGACGCGGAGACGTCCCCGTGGTTCCGGATGACCTCGGCGATCTGTGCCCCCACACGGGTGAGGGGGTCGAGGGCGGTCGCGGGCTCCTGGAACACCATGGAGGCGGTGCTCCCGCGCAGACGGCGGAGGGCGGTCTCCGGGGCCCCCACGACCTCGTGACCGTCGACGACGGCGCTGCCGCGGGCGGTGGCGTTCCCGGACAGCAGGCCCATCGCGGCGAGGGCGACGGTGGACTTGCCGGACCCGGACTCCCCGACGAGCGCCAGGGTCTCCCCCGGTTCGACGTGCAGGGACACCCCTCGGACGGCGTCGACGGTGCCGGACTCGGTGCTGAACGCGACCCCGAGGTCGGTGGTGGTCAGGATGGACATCAGCGGCCCCTCACGTCGAAGGCGTCCCGGAGCCCGTCGCCCACGGCGTTGAACGCGCAGACGACGAGGATCACGGCGAGACCCGGCGGCACGATGAGCCACCACCGTCCCGAGTAGGCGGCGGTGAGACCCGCCGAGAGCATGCCGCCCCAGTCCGTCGCCGGAGCCTGGACACCCAGCCCGAGGTACGAGACGTAGGCGACGAGGAGGATCGCGTCGGCGACCTGGAACGTGGCGGCCACGACGATCGTCGACACCGAGTTCGGCAGGAGGTGCTTCCCGATGGCCCGGGCGTGCGAACCGCCGATCGCGCGGAGCGTCAGGACGTAGTCGCGGTTCTTCAGCGTCAGCGTCTCCGCGCGGATGAGTCGGGAGGGCACCAGCCACGACACGAACCCGAGGATGACGATGAGGCCCCCGACACCGGGGGTCGTGATCGCCGAGATGACCAGCAGGATGAAGAGCGCCGGGATCGCGATGCCCGCGTCGACCACGCGCATCATGACCGCGTCCACCCAACCGCCCACGTACCCGGCCACCGAGCCCCACAGGGTGCCGACGACGGTGGCGAGGATGCCCGCCGCGATGCCGACCATGAGCGAGACCTTGCCGCCGTACATCAGGCGACCGAGGACGTCGTGCCCGACGGCGTCGGTGCCGAGCCAGTGCGCCGCACTCGGGCCGAGGTTGGCCTGGGACAGCTGCGTGTGGGTCTGGTCGGTCGGGTAGAGGAACGGGCCGACGAAGCAGAACAGCACGATCACGACGATGACGACGAGGCCGATCACCGCGAGGGTGTTGTGCCGGAAGCGACGGACGGCGAGGCGCCAGCCGGTGGACGCTACGGGCTGGACCAGGGGCGCAGCACCGGGCGCTTCGGGTGCGAGCTGTGCGCTCATGCGCGGCCTGCCTTCACTCGGGGGTCGATGAGGGACTGCGCGACGTCGGCGAGCAGCGTGCCCACGACGGTCGCGATCGAGATGACGAGGACGCAGCCGAGCAGCGTCGGGTAGTCGGAGGTCTGCGCGGCGTTCCAGAACAGCAGTCCCATGCCGGGGTAGTTGAAGAGCTGCTCGGTCACGAGCGCGCCGCCGAACAGCACGGGCAGGTAGTACCCGAGCATCGCGACGACCGGCGTGAGCGAGTTCCGGAACACGTGCCGCCGCAGGATCGTGGCGGTGGACGCGCCCCCGGCACGGGCGGTGCGCACGTAGTCCTCCTGCAGGTTCTCGAGCGTCGAGGCCCGCATGTACCGGCTGAAGACGGCGATCATGGCGAGCGCTCCGGTCACGACCGGGAGGACGAGGCCGGCCGGGTCCTGGAAGACCTCGGCGAGGGTGTTGCCGCTCGGCGCCTGCGACGGCAGCCACGGCAGCTGCTGGCTGAAGACGATGATCAGGACGAGGCCGAGGAAGAACGCCGGCGTCGAGTAGAAGACGAACGCCAGGGCTGTGGCCGCGTAGTCGACCGCGCCGTTGCGTCGTGCGGCCTGCCACATGCCGACGGGGATCGCGATGACGAGGCCGAGGACGGCGGAGATGCCGGTGAGGACGAGGGTCTTCGGCAGGCGCTCGGCGATGAGCTGCGACACCGGTTCGTTGAGCGTGTACGAGGTGCCGAGGTCACCGGTGAGCAGGCGGCCGAGGAACCGCAGGTACTGGACCGGCAGGGCCTGGTCGAGTCCCTGTGCCTGGTTGAACGCGGTGATCTGCGCGGGCGTCGCGGAGACGCCGAGGACACCGCGGGCGGGTCCGCCGGGCAGCGCGTGCAGCAGGCAGAACACCACGATCGTGACGATGAGGATCACCGCGAGCGCCTGCAGGACGCGCCTGGTGAGGTAGAGAGCTGTGGACATGCGGCTTCCGTCGGTCGGTGCTTGCGTGAGCCTGTCTGGAGGCGGGGGGGGGGGGGGGGCCCCCCCCCCCCCCCCCCGGGGGGGGGCCCGGGGGGCACCCAACCCAAGGGGGGGGGGGTGTGTTGGGGGCGGGCGCGGGGGGGACCCCGCCCCCCCCGGGA
>NZ_JBEPKX010000049.1:0-9705 GCF_040544915.1 Curtobacterium sp. 1544 | reverse complement strand
CGTTAGACCACGCCCGGACACCTCCCGCCCCCGGCGCGCCCGGCGGTGGGGGCCGGCCGTCTAGAGTCCCCCACCCCTTGTCGGGCTATAACCCCCCCCCCCCCCCCCCCCCCCGGGCCTCCAGGCGGTTGCGTTCTGCCCCTAGCCGCGGCGGCGGCGACCTTCGACGACGGGCGTCGCCGTGGTCTGCACCTTCGAGCCCGAGTAGATGTGCTCGATGTCCGCGGCGAAGTCCTTCACCACGACCGACCGCTTGATCGTCAGCTTCGGCGTGAGGTGGCCGGACGCCTCCGTGAGGTCGGTGTCGAGGATGGTGAACGACCGCACCGACTCGGCCCGGGACACGCGCTGGTTGGCGGCGTCGATGGCCTCCTGCACGGCCTGGTGGACCCGCTCGTCGTAGGCGGCCTCGTGCGGGGTGAGCGCCGGCGTGATCCCGCGCGTCTCGCACCAGCCGCCGAGCATGTCCCGGTCGAGCGTGACGAGGGCGGCGACGAACGGCTTGCCCTCGCCGACGACGACGACCTGGCCGACGATCGGGTGCTCGCGGATGCCGTCCTCGAGCGGTGCCGGGGCGACGTTCTTGCCGCTCGCCGTGACGATGAGCTCCTTGGCGCGCCCGGTGACGGTGAGGATGCCGTCGGAGTCGAGCCGTCCGAGGTCCCCGGTGTGGAACCAGCCGTCGGGCTTCGCCTTCGCGGTCGCCTCGTCGTTCCGCCAGTAGCGGTCGAACACGTCGACGCCGCGGATGAGGATCTCGTCGTCGTCCGCGATCCGGATCTCCACGCCCGGGAGCGCGCGGCCGACGCTGCCGATCCGGAGCTCGCCGGCGCGGTTCACGGTCGCGGGGGCGGTGGTCTCGGTGAGGCCGTAGCCCTCGAGGATGAGCACGCCGATCGACCGGAAGAAGTGCGACAGCCGCGGGGAGAGCGGGGCCGAGCCGCTGATCGCGTACTGCACGCGTCCGCCGATGGCGTCACGGAGCTTGGCGTAGACGAGCTTGTCGAACAGCTTGAACCGCAGGGCGAGGCCGAGCGGCACCTTCCCCTTCGCGAGTGCCTCGGAGTGGGCGACGGCGGTCCGGGCGGCCGCGCGGAAGATGTTGCCCTTGCCGCCGAGGTCAGCCTTCTGCTCGGCGGAGTTGTAGATCTTCTCGAACACGCGCGGGACGGCGAGCAGGAACGTCGGCTTGAAGGTCGACACCGCCTGCATGAGGTCCTTCGTGTCGGGCTCGTGGCCGACCAGGACACCCTCGGCGACGCTCATCGCGGCGATGAACCGCGCGAAGACGTGGGCCATCGGGATGAACAGCAGCGTGGAGGCATCGTCCGCGACGACCTCGGGCATCGCCTCGGAGGCTCCCTCGACGGTCGCCGTGAAGTTGTCGTGCCGGAGCACGCACCCCTTCGGCCGGCCGGTGGTGCCCGACGTGTAGATGATCGTGGCGTCGTCGTGGCCGTGCACGTCGGCGGTGCGGGCGTCGAGCTCGGCGTCGGTGACGTCCTCGCCGAGGCGGGTCAGGTCGTCGAGGCCGCCGCCGTCGATCGTCCAGTGCTGCCCGAGGTGCGGCAGGTCCGGCGCGATGGAGGCGACCCGGCGTGCGTGCTCCTCCTGCTCGACCACGATCGCGACCGACTCGGAGTCGGAGAGGATCCAGCGCACCTGGTCGGGGGAGCTGGTCTCGTACACGGGGACGGACACCAGGCCGGCGGTCCACACGGCGAAGTCGACGAGCGTCCACTCGAGGCGTGTGCGCGACAGGATCGCGACGTGGGCGCCGGGTTCGAGGCCGGCGGCGACGAAGCCCTTCGCGATCCCGCGGACCCGACGGTGGACGTCGGCCGCGGTGATGGTGGTCCACGTGTCGCCGTGGCGCTCGGCCAGGATCGGCCGGTCCGGCGTCTTCCTGGCCCGCTCGGAGAGCAGGCGCGCGGCTGAGCCGTGGTCGGGTGCGGTGATCGGGGTTGGGTGCCGCTGATCGTTCACGGTGACTCCCTTGTCGGCCGGTTCGATTCGAGTGCGCCTCATCCTCGAGGCGACACCGCCAGCATAGGGCGCGGTGGCGTGCGTTCCATGTGGACGCACGGAACCGGTAGGCTCGACCCTCGTGCACGCCATCGGAATCGACATCGGGGGCACCAAGATCGCGGGTGCGGTCGTCACGGAACTGGGCGAGATCGTCGCCGAGGACCGGGTGGCCACCAACGCTGCGGACCCGGACGCCATGCTGGACGACGTCGTCGCGATGGTCTCGCGACTGCGCGCCGCGAACGAGGTCAGCGCGGTCGGCGTCGCCGCCCCTGGTTTCATCGACGCATCGCAGTCGATCGTCTACTACACGCCGAACATCCGCTGGCGGAACGAGCCGCTGCGCCAGAAGCTGCAGCAGCGCATCGGCGACCTGCACATCACGGTCGACAACGACGCCAACGCGGCGGGCTGGGCGGAGTTCCGCTTCGGTGCCGGTCGGTTGGTGTCCGACATGACCATGCTCACGATCGGCACCGGTGTCGGCGGCGCGATCGTGACCGAGGACCGACTGTTCCGCGGGGGCTTCGGCACCGGCGGCGAGATCGGACACCTCCGCATCGTGCCGAACGGCCTGCCCTGCGGGTGCGGCGCGCGCGGCTGCATCGAGCAGTACGGCTCCGGTCGCGCCCTGCAGCGCATGGCGAACGACGTCGCGGACGCCGGGGGCATCGGGCAGGCACTGGCCGAGGCGCGCGAGGCGAACGGCGGCGAGCTCGACGGGCACATCGTCGGCGACCTGATCCTGGCCGACGACCCCGGTGCCCTCGCGGCCCT
This sequence comes from Curtobacterium sp. 1544, assembly GCF_040544915.1. Taxonomy (NCBI): domain Bacteria; kingdom Bacillati; phylum Actinomycetota; class Actinomycetes; order Micrococcales; family Microbacteriaceae; genus Curtobacterium; species Curtobacterium sp. 1544. The sequence goes on along the minus strand of NZ_JBEPKX010000049.1, from coordinate 6,900 downwards.
GCGGCGGCTCGGTCGGCACCTCGGCGAGGCCTGCGCCTCGCTGTCCGCCGTGCTCGACCCGCAGCTGTTCGTCTTCGGCGGCGGTGTCGCGAGCGCGGGGGACCGGCTGCTCGACCCGATCAAGCAGGCGTACCTCAACAACCTCCCGGCCCGCGGGTACCACCCGGAGCCGGACTTCGTGATCGCCGAGCTCGTCAACGACGCCGGTGTCGTGGGCGCAGCCGACCTCGCCCGGATCCACGCCCGCACTGCCTGACGGAGTCGACGATGACCTACTGGCTGCTGAAGAACTTCCTGCTCGGTCCGCTCATCCTCACCCTCTTCCGGCCGTGGGTCGTCGGTCGTGAGAACGTTCCGGCCAAGGGTCCGGTGATCTTCGCCTCGAACCACATCTCGTTCATCGACTCGGTGATCCTGCCGGCCGTGCTCGACCGGCGCGTGTCGTTCCTGGCGAAGAGCGACTACTTCACCGGGCGCGGACTCAAGGGCTGGCTGACGAAGACGTTCTTCAACGCCATCGGCCAGCTCCCGATCGACCGCTCCGGCGGCAAGGCATCAGAGGCCTCGCTCCGTGCGGGGCTGCAGGTCCTGGCGCGCGGCGAACAGCTCGGCATCTACCCCGAGGGCACCCGCAGCCCGGACGGCAAGCTCTACCGCGGCCGCACCGGCATCGCCCGGATGATCCTCGAGGGCCGGGTCACCGTCGTCCCCGTCGCCATGGTCGGCACGCGCGAGGTCCAGCAGATCGGGCAGCGGATCCCGAAGTTCAAGCGCGTCGGCGTCGTGTTCGGCAAGCCGCTCGACTTCTCCCGGTTCGAGGGCTTCGAGACCGACCGCTTCATCCTCCGCAGCGTCACCGACGAGGTCATGCACGCACTCGCCGGCCTGAGCCGCCAGGAGTACGACGACGTCTACGCGACGAGTGTCAAGGAGCGGGCGAGCACCGCGCGCGAGCAGGTCCTCCGGGGCAAGGTCACGCGGAATGGTCGGGACGCCTCGGCACGTTAGGATTCGAAGGCCCCGCCGACCGGTGGAGCGTCACCCCTTCGAGAACACCGAGGTACCACCCTTGTTCGAGTCGACCGACTTCGTCGCCCTGCAGGATCCGGACGTCATCGAGGGCCTCGACTACTGGCGGACGCTCCCGATCAAGCAGCAGCCCACGTGGCCCGACGCCGCAGCTGCCGAGGCCGCGTCGGCCGAGATCGCCACGCTGCCCCCGCTCGTCTTCGCGGGCGAGGTCGACAAGCTCCGTGAGCGCCTCGCCTCCGCTGCGCAGGGCAAGGCGTTCCTGCTGCAGGGCGGCGACTGCGCCGAGACCTTCGCCGGTGCCACCGCGGACTCGATCCGCGACCGCGTGAAGACGATCCTGCAGATGGCCGTCGTGCTGACGTACGGCGCCTCGATGCCCGTCATCAAGATGGGGCGCATGGCCGGGCAGTTCGCCAAGCCGCGCTCCAGCGACTTCGAGACGCGCGGCGACGTCACGCTGCCCGCCTACCGCGGCGACATCGTGAACGGCTACGACTTCACGCCGGAGAGCCGCCAGGCCGACCCCCGTCGCCTCGTGCAGGGCTACCACACGGCCGCGTCGACCCTGAACCTCGTCCGCGCCTTCACGCAGGGGGGCTTCGCCGACCTGCGCCAGGTGCACTCGTGGAACAAGGGCTTCGCGTCGAACCCGGCGAACGCCCGGTACGAGCACCTCGCGAAGGAGATCGACCGCGCGATCCGGTTCATGGACGCCTGCGGTGCGGACTTCGACGAGCTGAAGCACGTCGAGTTCTACGCGTCGCACGAGGGGCTGCTCATGGACTACGAGCGCCCGATGACCCGCATCGACTCGCGCTCCGGTCTGGCCTACGACACCTCCGGGCACTTCATCTGGATCGGTGAGCGCACCCGTGACCTCGACGGCGCCCACGTGGACTTCCTGTCACGTGTGCGGAACCCGATCGGCGTGAAGCTCGGTCCGACCACGAGCGTCGACGACATGAAGGCCCTGGTCGACAAGCTCGACCCGAACCGCGAGCCCGGTCGCCTGACGTTCATCACGCGCATGGGCGCCGGCAAGATCCGCGACGAGCTGCCCAAGCTGCTCGAGGCGATCAAGGGCATGGACGCCAACCCGCTGTGGGTCACGGACCCGATGCACGGCAACGGCCTGACCACGCCGACCGGCTACAAGACGCGCCGCTTCGACGACGTCGTGGACGAGGTCCTCGGCTTCTTCGAGGCCCACCGCGAGGTCGGCACGTACCCGGGCGGCATGCACGTCGAGCTCACCGGCGACGACGTCACGGAGTGCCTGGGCGGCTCGGAGCAGATCGACGAGGCCACCCTCGCCACCCGCTACGAGTCCCTGTGCGACCCGCGGCTGAACCACATGCAGTCGCTCGAGCTCGCGTTCCTCGTCGCCGAGGAGCTCAGCGCCCACCCGCACGTGCGCGCGTAGCGCGCGGCGGCGGCTTGCCGGCGGGCGTCCGTCTGGCTGGGTCCGCCAAAGCGACAGATTCCCGCGGAAGATACGCGGGAATCTGTCGCTTTCGCGTTGCGGACGGTGAGCGTTCCGCCGGATCTGTCGCGTTCATGCACTGGTCGCGCTGCGTCACGGCCTTGAGGCGCATGGCGGCGCCGCCACGCTCCTCCAGGCCGTCGGGTGCGCACCTGTGGGTCGTGCGCCGGCAGTCCGTGGGTCCGACCGGGCGGTCCCGTTCGTCAAAGCGACAGTCTGCCGCCGGAACACTGCGGCAGACTGTCGCTTCGGCGGCTCTGAACCGTGCGCAGCACGGCAGACTGTCGCTCTCGCGGCAGAGAGCCGCTTCGGGGCGGGCGCGACCGCCGCGCCTACTGCTTGTAGGCCAGCGTGATCGTGTCGCCGCGGTGCACGGTGGTGCCGGCCGCCGGGTCCGTGGAGTCGACGGGCAGTGAGGCCTTCCAGTCGTAGAAGCCGCACAGGATGTTCGTGCAGTCGGGGACCGAGACCTTCAGCCCGAGGTTCTCGAGCGTCGAGGTGGCGTCGTTGATCGTCTTCCCCTGGACGTCGGGCAGCGAGATCGGCGCGGGGCCCTTCGAGACGACGAGGTCGACCGCCGTGCCCTTGACCGCGGGGTCGTCCTGCGCCTTCGCGGAGATGATCTGCCCCTCGGGCACGTCGTCGCTGAACTGGCCCTCCTGCGCGCCGATGGTGAGGCCGACCGCGTCGAACGCGGCGGTCGCCTCGTCCACGGTCCCGCCGACGACGTCGGGGACCGGGCCGAGCGAGACCGTGAGGGTGACGGGGCCGCGTTCGCCGTAGGTCTCCGTCTTCGAGAGGTCGATGGTCGCGCCGTCGGTGCCGAGGCCGGTGGCCGCGATGACGGTGTCCTTCGCTGCGTCGGCGGAGAACTGGTACTGGTCGTCCTGCAGCTGGAAGTCGTCGTCGAGTGCGGCGGTGACGGTGGAGATCGGCTGGCCGACGATGGCCGGCAGGGAGATCATCTTCGGGCCGTTCGACACGACGATCTGGATCGCGGTGCCCTTGCGGACCTCGCGCTTCGCGGCGGGCTTCGTCGTGGAGACCTGGCCCTTCGCGACGACGGCGTCGAACCGGGTGGCGGTCGTCGATGCCGTGTGGAGGCCCTGTGCCTCGAGCAGCTGGCGCGCCTGGGACACGGACTTGCCGGCGACCTCGGGGATGCGAACGTTGCCCCACGGTCCGGGGCCGAGCGCCCAGCCGATCGACCCGCCGATGGCCATGAGCACGAGGACGACGACCAGGACGATCCAGCCGCGCTTCCGGCGCTTGGCGGACTTGTCGGCGAGGCGTTGACCGGCGGGGGAGAGCGCTCCGGGCTGCGACCCCGTGCGGCGCGGTCCGGGGGTGTTCCGGCCGCCGCGTGCGGGGGGCCGTTGTCCGCCGGTGGCACCGGCGGGCTCGAGGATCGTCGTGGCGTCGCCGGAGTCCGCCGACGACGGCGAGGCGCTGCCGGCCGGCAGGATGGCGGTCGCGTTCTCGGGGCGCAGCACGGCGGTGCGGTACTGCCCCGTCGCGCGCTGCTGGTTGCCCGACATGTGGTCGAGCATCTCGCGGGCGTCGCTCGGTCGGTCGTCGGGGTTCCGCGCGGTGGCCCAGGCGACCAGGTCGTCGAGCTCCGGCGGCACACCGTCGACGGCGGCACTCGGCGCGGGCACGGAGTCGTTGGCGTGCTGGTACGCGATCTGCATCGGCTGCTCGCCCTTGTAGGGCTGCTCGCCGGTGAGCATCTCGTAGAGCATGATGCCGAGCGCGTAGATGTCGCTGCGGGAGTCTGCGGCTCCGCGGGTCACGAGCTCGGGGGAGAGGTACGCGATCGTGCCGAGCAGGGCTGCACCGGTAGCGGTGTTCGCGGTCGTCGCCCGCGCGAGCCCGAAGTCGCCGAGCTTGATCCGGCCGTCGTCGGCGAGCAGGACGTTCTCGGGCTTGAGGTCGCGGTGCACGATGCCGGCGCGGTGGGCCGAGGCGAGGCCGGCGAGGACCGCACGGAGGATGTCGGTCGCCTGCTCGGGCGTCAGGGCGTGGTGCTCCTGCAGGAGGTCCCGGAGCGTGATGCCGGGGATGTACTCCATGACGATGTAGGCGGTGTCGTCCTCGGCACCCTGGTCGTACACGCCGACGAGGTTCGGGTGGGACAGTCGGGCGGCGGAACGGGCCTCTTGGATGAAGCGCTCGCGGAACGCCTGGTCGTCCGCCAGGTGCCCGTGCATGATCTTGATCGCGACGCGTCGCTCGAGGCGGACGTCGGTCGCGAGGTACACGGTCGCCATGCCCCCGCGCGCGATGCGGGAGCGTACGCGGTACCGGTGATCGATCATGCGACCGATCATCGGGTCCGTGGCGGCGTTGGTGGTCATCGGCGGCATTCTACGAATGGGGACTGCACGGACCCGCACTGACGCACCGGTCGTGACCGAATCTCGATCTTGCGGATGACTCGGGTTCGCCGGGCGGCCAGGCGTGGGCAAGCGCGCCGGGCGGCCGGACGCACGCGCCGGGCGGCCAGGCTCAGAGCGACGCCAGCAGGCTCTGCGCGGTCTTCTCCCACTGCGCGTACGCCTTCGGGTACGCCGACACCTGCACGGCCTGCGCCGCTGTGGTGACGTCCATGGAGGACCACCCGGCGATGTCGAGCAGCCCGCGGGTGTGGCCGGGGTTGCCGGTGAAGAACAGCTTCGCCGCCGTCGCCGGGTCCTGCAGCACCGCCGCGGATCCCCAGCCCTGGCTCGGCCGCTGCTGGAACAGGCCGACCGAGTCGCGGTCGCCGTGCGACAGGTTGCGGAGACTGGACTCCTGCATCGCCGCGGCCAGGGCGATGACGATGCCGTGGTCCGAGACGCCGAGCGAGCGGCCGACGGAGACGATCGTCGCCGCGTTCCCCCGCTGCTCCGCGGAGAGGGACGGGCCGGACGACGGCAGGACGAGCGTCTTGCCGGCGTAGATCGTGCTCGTGTACGTGAGGCCGTTCGCCGAGAGGAGTGCCGACACCGTCACCCCGTGGGCGGAGGCGATCGAGGCGATGGTGTCGCCCGTGCCGATCTTGACGCTGCCGGCGCGCGCGGACGAGCCCGAGGCGACGGCAGGAGTGGCAGTCGCGGCCGGCGCGGCCACCGCAGCCCCGGCCGACGGCACGCGCAGTGTCTGCCCGGGGTAGATCACCGAGCGCTGGGACAGCTTGTTCGCGCTGAGGAGCGCGGTGGTCGACACGCCGACCCGGGACGCGATGCCCGACACGGTGTCGCCCTGCTTGACGTGGTAGCTGCCCGAGGCCGACGACCCGGTGCTGGCCGACGCGGTCGTCACGGCGGGCGTCGAGGCGAGGTGCAGCGTCTGTCCGGGGTGGATGATCGTGTTCCAGCCGAGGCCGTTGCGCACGAGCACCTCCTGCGCGGAGAGGCCGTAGCGGGCGGCGATGCCGGAGACGGTGTCCCCCTGACGTACGGTGTAGGTGGTGGGCGCAGCCGACACGGCAGCGACGGTGGTGACCGTGGTCTGTGACGGACGGGCGACGGCGGTACCGAAGACCGGACGGTCCCCGACGTTGCGGTCCTGGTCGACGTGCCGCTTGTTGGCGCTGTCGTCCTCGTGGCGCGGTTCGGCGTGTGCGACCGGCCCGGTGAGACCGGCGGTGACCGCGATCGTCCCCGCGAGGACGATGGGCATGGTGGCGAACCTGGCGGATCGTGCGCGCCGGGCGTCTTCGTCTGCAGCGTTGACCACGGGTTTCTCCTGTCCTTGCGGTGAGCCGTGCGCGCGCGTGCGCACTCACAGGTGGCTCAACGCTGGCATGGCGTGATTCCCAAGTCAACCAGAGAGTCGGATGTTGCGTGTGTGACGAATGTGACGAACGTGACGGTGTGCGGTCTTCTGCGGCTCTGGCAACATGGGGAACGTGAGTGCTGCACCCGTCGACGACCTGACCCTCTCCGAGCGCTGGCTGACCGTCCCCGAGCTGGTGGACCTCTTCAGCACGAGCCCCGGCCGGATCCACCGCCTGTTCGAGGAGAAGACCCTGCTGGCGGCCCGCGTCGGCGGCGTCCTCCGCGTGCCGAGCGAGTTCATCGAGGACCGCGAGCCCCTGCCCGAGCTGCGCGGCACCCTCACCGTCCTCAGCGACAACGGGTTCACCGACGACGAGGCCGTGCGCTGGATGCTCACCGTCGACGACATCATCGGCACCTCGCCGATCGCCGCCCTGCGCGCCGGTCGCAAGGCCGAGGTGCGTCGCATCGCCCAGTCGCTGCTGTAGACGTCCCCATCGGACGGACTGGAGGCGGGGGGGGGGGGGGGGCCCCCCCCCCCCGCCGCGCCGGGGGGGGGGGGGGGGGCCCCCCCCAGGAGAGTAAGCACGGGCGCCCCCGGCCCCCCTGGCGGCAGCGTGTTGT
>NZ_JBEPKX010000048.1:0-12610 GCF_040544915.1 Curtobacterium sp. 1544 | reverse complement strand
AGGCGCGGTGCCGGTCCGCCGGGCCGGCACCGCGCCTCCAGGCGGTCACCCTGCACGTTCCTTCCCAGAGCGGGCGCGATGGGAAGTGGAAACGGGCGTCCCTGGTCGGAAGGAACGACCAGGTACGCCCGAAACAGTCAGGTACGCCCGATTCGACCGGGTACGCGCGCGCGAAAGCGGGGCCCGTGCCGCCCCGGCACGGACCCCGCTCGTTGGCGGAGACGTCTAGCGCGCTGTCGCCAGCACGTCGTTCGTCCCCGCGGCGACGCTCACGGGTGCACCCGTGACCGGAGTGGGCCGTCCCAGGGAACGGACGGTCCAACCCGCCTTGACCCAGTCGGTGACCGGGAGGCAGTTGCGGGCGTCGATCACGAACCGACGACCGACGATGGCGGCGAGTTCGACCGGCGAGGCCTCGACGATGTCGTCCCACTCGGTGAGGACGAGCACGACGTCGGCGTCCTCGATCGCGTCGACCATCGACGAGGCGTACGAGAGCGTCGGGAACGAGCGTCGGGCGGTCTCCATCGCCTCCGGGTCCCACAGGGTGACCTGGGCGCCGCGCAGGTGCAGCGCGGCGGCGACGTTGAGCGCCGGCGAGTCGCGGACGTCGTCGGTGAGGGGCTTGAACGCCGCCCCGATCACCGCGACGCGACGGTTGAGCACGGAACCGTCGAGCGCGTCGATCGTCATGTCGATCACGCGTTCGCGCTGCCCCATGTTGATCTCGTCGACCTGCTGCATGAGTCCGACCACGCGGCCGGCACCGAGCTCGTTCGCACGGTGCATGAGCGCACGGATGTCCTTCGGCAGGCAGCCACCGCCGAAGCCGAGGCCCGCGTTGAGGAACTTCCGGCCGATGCGGGCGTCGTGTCCGAGGGCGTCCGCCAGGGTCGACACGTCGGCGCCGGTGATCGCGCACATCTCCGAGATCGCGTTGATGAACGAGATCTTCGTCGCGAGGAACGCGTTGGCGCTGACCTTGACGAGCTCCGCCGTGGCGAGGTCGGTCGTGATGACCGGGGTGCCCTCGGCGATGGGTGCGGCGTAGACCTCGCGGATCACGGCGTCGGCGGCCGGGGACGCACCGCCCCAGACCAGGCGGTCCGGGTGCAGCGTGTCGTCGACGGCCTTGCCCTCGCGGAGGAACTCCGGGTTCCAGATCAGCTCCGCGTCGATGCCGGCCGGCGCGAACTCGCGGACGATGCCACGCAGACGCGCAGCGGTGCCGACCGGGACCGTCGACTTGCCGACGATGACGCCGGGGTGCGTGAGGTTCTCGGCGACGCCTCGTGTGGCGTTCTCGACGTAGGACAGGTTCGCCGCGTGCGAGCCGGCCCGCTGCGGGGTGCCGACGCAGACGAAGTGGACGTCGGCGGCGGCCACGGCCTCGGCGATCGAGGCGGTGAAGCGGAGCTTGCCGCTCGCGACGTGCTTCGTGATGAGCTCCGGCAGACCGGGCTCGTAGAACGGGACCTCGCCGGCGGCGAGGGCGGCGAGCTTCGACGGGTCGACGTCCACGCCGATCGTCTCGAAACCCATCTCGGCCATCGCGGCCGCGTGGGTGGCACCGAGGTAGCCGGTGCCGATGACGCTGATGACGGGTGCGGGACGGGTGTCGGCCGCTGCGGTCGACTTCTTGGACGCGGTCATGGCGTGACCTCCTGCAGGTCGTAGTCGATGTCGTTGCGCTTGATGCCCTTCGCGAAGGTCGCGAGGCTGTCGGCGCGGGAGTTGAGTCGCCAGTCGTTCGTGGTGCGGGCACCGTCGACGATCGTGGTGGCCACTTCGCTGAAGTACGCGAAGCCGATGATGTCCTTGTTCGCGGGGTCGGCGAGGGCGTCGAACAGCGAGGTGATCCATTGGGACTTCTGGCCGTTCGAGGCGGTGCCGCCGGTCTCGGTGGCGCCGATCTCGTTGAGGACGATGTGCTTGCCGGGTGCGATCTGCCGGATCTGCGCGAGCGTGGCACCGAACGTGTTCTGGAACGTCGGCTGCTCGACGGCCTTGCGGTAGTAGCCGCTCATGCCGACCCAGTCGACGTACTGGGCACCCGGGTAGTAGTTCTCCATGTAGGCGAGGGTCTGGTACTTCGGGTTGCCGAGGTTGTCGATGCGCGTCGGCGACCAGTTCCAGATCGCGTACTGGTTGGCACCGTTGTCCTGGAAGACCTTCCAGACGTGCTGCCAGACCTTCTTGTACGAACCGGGATCGTTCTTCTGCGCACTCGACTCGGACCAGCTGTACCACTGGCCGTTCATCTCGTGGTCGAAGCGGATCACGAGCGGCATCCCGTTCGCCTTCACCGCCTGCGCGTACTTGGTGAGGTAGGCGTCGAACTTGCCGGAGAGGATGTCCTGGTTGGTGTACCCGGGCACGTACGGCTCGTCGTTGCCGGTGGCCGCGGGCACGGACTCCCACGTCATCATCGGCAGGCGACCGTTCGCCCAGGAGCGCTGCACGGCGCTGGCGTTGAAGTCCTGGTCGAAGCCCTGGAAGTACCCGACCATGTTCGTCGCGGTGCCGACCGCCTGCTGCACCTGGTCGTACTCGGACCAGCTGAAGGGCGACTGCGCCGTGTAGAGGCCGTACCAGCGGGACTGCTGGCCGAGGATCTGCGCCTTGCTCGGGGTGCTGATCGGCGTGGTGGTGGGGTCCTTCGACGGGCCGGTGTTCGGCTTCGTGACGGAACCCCCGGACCCACCGGAACCGCCGGAGCTGCTGGAGCCACCGGATCCACCCGAGCCGCCGGAGCCGGCCGCGTTGACGGAGGTACCGGACCCGCCGGAGGAGGACGCGCCTCCAGTCCCGCTCTTCGCCGCGCCGAGCTCGGACTGCAGCGACGCGAGCTGCGCCTTGAGCTGCGTGATCTGGTCGGCACGCGACCCGGCCTGCGCGCTGCTGGAGTCGAGCTTGCCCTCGAGCGCCCAGATCTTCTCCTGCGCGGCGTCGAGCTTCGTCTGGAGCTCGGCGGCGGAGACCTTCTTCTTCGGCGGGGTGACCCCGAGCGCCTGGTGGACCGCGGTCGACACGGAGCCGGCCGGGGACACCCAGACGTTCCAGGTGATCAGCCCGAGGACGATGACGATGGCGGTGGTGCCGATGGCGGTGAGCCGAGCGTGCTTGCTGGACTGGGCCCACCACGTACTTGAGGATCGGATGAGGTCAGACAATGAGGAAGGCCTCCAGGGCGAAGACCGCGATGCCGATGCAGTACGGGATCGCGGCGTACGGGTTGTACCGGCGGACGCGTGCGGGAGCCTGCTTCGCGGGTGCCGGAGCGACGGAGGCCTGCGCGGCGGACCGGCGCGTGGCGAGCACCGTCGCGGTGGAGTTGGTGGTGGCGTCGGGGCCGAACAGTTCGTCGAACGCGCGGTCCGCGGCGCGCTGGTCCGCGGCGGCCGTGGGGTCAGCAGCGAAGGCGGCGACGGCCGGGTCCGTGGGGACGGCGTCGATCGGGCTGACCGGGGCCCGCGTCCCGACGGCCGTCGGCTGCACGGCGTCGGCGGGGTCCTCTTCCATCGGCCCGCCGGCGTAGGCACCGGCGCGGGTCCCCCAGCCGGACGCGTGCGCCAGGCGGAAGAAGCCGATGAGGCGGATCGGCATGAGGAAGAACGTCGACACGATGATGAACATCGGCAGGCGGAAGAAGTCGCTCGGCTTCTCGGCGAGGTGCCGGATCTGTCGGATCGCCATGCTGAGGACGGACGAGACCACCATGAGGGCGGCGACGTAGATGAACCCGGTGGAGAACCCGTACTGGTGCAGGATCCCCTCGTACAGGTTCGAACCCTGACCGGTGAGGCCGCGGTAGATCCAGCCGGCGATCACGCCGAAGAGCATGAACGGCAGGATGATGTCGGTCAGGAAGAACAGCGCGAGGATCGGCGCGTGGCCGAGCATCCACGGGAGCATCCGCAGCGTGTTGTACTGCGAGCCACGGGCCCAGCGGAGCTGCTGCTTGAACAGCTTCTTCACCTGGAGCGGGGCGTCCGTGTAGACCAGCGACGTGTACTGGTAGACGGTGCGGTACCCCTCCTTGAGCGTGAGGTTCGTCAGCGTCCGGTCGTCGGACACCTCGAGGAACACGCCCATGAACTTCTCGTGCATGAAGCGGTCCATGACACGCACGAGGATGTCGCGTCGGAAGGCGATCGTGCGTCCGGGCAGGCAGCCGATCTGGCCGAGAACGCTCTGCGCGGGCATCGAGTACAGCGCGCGGGAGTTCTCCAGCCAGTCCGCCCAGCGGGTGATCCAGCTGCGCTCGGGCTCCAGGATGCGCTGACGGGTGGTCACGCCACCGACCGAGGCGTCGGCGAACGGCTTGAGCAGTTCGTCGAGCGTGCCGGGGGTCCAGACCGTGTCCGAGTCGACGAGCACGGTGATGTCGCCGGTGGACATCTCGGTGCCGACCTTGACGGCGTTGCGCTTGCCCGGGATGGGCGTGTGGGTCCAGCGGACGAGTGGGGCGAACTCGTCGCAGACCGCTTCGAGGGCCTCGTTCCGGGCGCCGTTGATGACGACGATGATCTCGCCGGGACGCTGCTCGACCATGCGGCCGATGACGTCGCGGAAGAGGTCGAGCGGTTCGTCCACGACGGGGACGACGACGCTCGTGGTGCCGGTGTAGGTACCGGTGTAGGGGCGGTAGCGGGCGGAGAGGACGACCTTGAGCAACCAGAGCAACCAGATCACCGCGGAGTACACGGCGAAGAGGTAGAACTCGGGGTGCCCGTCGACCATCTGCCTGATCTGCAGAATGAAGGTGAACATCGATCCCTGCTTCAACGTTCGAGGTGGGTGATTCCGCGCCATCGGGAAATCGGGGTCGGTTCGGGTGACCCCATTGATGCAGAAAGCGGACCGGCCTCGCAACGCGGCCCCCGTCCGGGGGCGTTACGGGGACGTTACGGGGTACGTCGCGGTCCCCCTCGCGTCGTGGCGATCGTGTCCGCACTGCTGCTGACAGCACTCCGGCGGACGCGTTTCACCCTGCCACTCACCCTGCGCGGGTCGAGCAGCGGCCTGGAGGCGCGGATCACCTCCGCAGGAAAGCCCTGTTCCGGGCGTGGTCGCCGGGCGCGGCGCACGTCCGCGGCGGGGGCGCTGCGCCGACGGCGCGATCCGTCGATCACGGCGCGGTAACGGCGCGCGGCGTCGCCGGCATCGGGGTACACGCCATCACGAACGGGGGACGGCTCGTGTTACGTCGAATTCACTTCCGAGGACCTGTCGACGAGCCACGAAACACGTCGGTCCGGGCGTGTCGCGCGCGCGACAGGTGTCGGGTGCGGCCGGGCGAGGGCGTCGTGGCACCCACCCGTCAGGCGCCGTAGAACTCGCGCTCGAACACCTGCCGCGCACGCCGCGTGACGCCGAGGTAGTCGTCCTCGAGCTGCGACGCCGACCCGGGCGGGTACTCCATCAGGCGCGCCACGCCCTCGAGCTGGATGCGGTCCACGGGCAGCACGTCGGTGGTCTTCCCCGACCAGAGCACGAGCGCGCTCCGGGTCCGGGAGGCGAACCGCCACGCGGCACCCAGGCGTTCGGCGTCCTCGGCCCCGATGAACCCGGCCTCGGTCGCGGCGTCCAGGGCCTCGAGCGTCGACGTGGTCCGGAGCCCCGGCACGCTCAGCGCGTGCTGCAGCTGCAGGAGCTGGACGAACCACTCGACGTCGCTCAGCGAGCCCCGGCCGAGCTTGAGGTGCCGTGCGGGATCGGCACCACGCGGGAGTCGTTCGGACTCGACGCGGGCCTTGATGCGCCGGACCTCACGGACCTCCTGGTCGTCGATGTGGTCCGGGTACCGGGTGCGGTCGGCGAGGTGCTCGAAGTCACGCAGGAGCTGCTGGTCCCCCACGGCGCCGCGGGCCCGGAGGAGCGCTTGCGCCTCCCACGTCAGCGACCAGCGGGCGTAGTACGCGCCGTACGAGTCGAGGGTGCGGACCACGGGGCCGTTCTTGCCCTCGGGGCGCAGGTCGATGTCGAGGTCGAACGGGTGGATCGCGTCGTCGGTCAGCCGGGCGAGTTCGCGGACGATGGTCTGGGCCGCGCGCGACGCCTGCTCGGAGGGGATCTCCGCCGGGGCCCGGTACACGTAGAGGACGTCGGCATCGGATCCGAAGCCGAGTTCCCGCCCGCCGTACCGTCCCATCGCGATGACGCCGAACTCCAGGCCGGCCGGGGCGTCCCGGCGGGCCAGGGTCAGCGCACCGGCGAGGGTCGACTCGGTCACGTCGCTCAGCGCGGGGCCGAGGGCGTCCACGTCGAGCTGCCCGAGCACGGCGGCCATGCCGAGGCGCAGGGTCTCCCGTCGTCGGGCGGACCGGACGAGTGCCGCGGCACCGTCGACGTCGTCACCGTGCCGCGCGGTGGTGGCCGTGACCTCGGCGAGGAGCGACTCGATCGGTCGCGGGCGCAGTAGGGTGTCCGGTTCGTCGAGCCAGGCCACGGCCTCGGGGAAGCGCTCGAGCAGCCCGGACAGGAACGCTGACTCGGACAGCACGGTCGTGAGCGAGTGCGCGGCACCCGAGGAGTCCCGGAGCATGCGGAGGAACCAGCTCGACTCCCCCAGGGTGTCGCTGAGCCGGCGGAAGGCCAGGAGTGCGCGGTCGGGGGCCGGTCCCTCCGCCATCCACCGCAGCAGCACGGGGAGCAGGTTCCGCTGGATCGCCGCGCGACGGCTCGTGCCCTGGGTCAGCGCCCGGATGTGGCTCAGCGCGCCGGCCGGGTCCGCGAAGCCGATCGCGCCGAGGCGGTCGACGGCCTGGTCGCTCGTCAGCACGATGTCACCGTCGCTCGCGGCCACGGCGGACAGGAGCGGACGGTAGAAGAGCCGCTCGTGCAGGCCGCGGACCTCGAGCTTCACGCCGCGCCAGCGGGTCTCGAGCGCGGACGCCGACTTCGCGAGGCCGCTCGACCTCGCCAGGACCCGCAGTTCCTCTTCGTCGGAGGGCATCAGGTGCGTGCGCTGGAGTCGCCGGAGTTGGATCCGGTGCTCGAGCACCCGGAGCAGGGCGTAGTCGGGGCCGAAGCGTGCGGCCTCCGGTCGCCCGACGTAGCCGGCGTCGGTGAGGGCGTCCATCGCCTCGAGCGTCGAACGGACCCGCACGGACTCGTCGTCGCGACCGTGCACGAGCTGCAGGAGCTGCACCGTGAACTCGACGTCGCGCAGGCCGCCGGGACCGAGCTTCAGCTGCCGGTCGACCTCGGCGTCCGGGATGTGCTCCGTGACCCGCTCCCGCATGCGCTGCACGGACTCGACGAACCCGGGACGCTTCGCGGAGTTCCACACGAACGGGCCGACGGCGGCGGCGTAGCGCTCCCCCAGGTCGGCGGACCCGGCGATCGGCCGCGCCTTGAGCAGCGCCTGGAACTCCCACTCCTTCGCCCAGCGCTCGTAGTACGCCACGTGCGAGTCGAGCGTCCGGACGAGTGCGCCGTCCTTGCCCTCCGGTCGGAGGTTCGCGTCGACCTCCCACAGCGCGGGCTCGGCGGCGAGGTCGGTGATGGCGTGCGTGGCCGCGATCGCCAGGCGGGTGGAGATGAGGACGGCGCGGTCGGTGCCGATGGTGTCGGTGGGCTCCGTGACGAAGATGACGTCGACGTCGCTGACGTAGTTGAGCTCCCGCGCACCCGCCTTGCCCATCGCGATGACGGCGAGCGGGGTCGCGGCGACGTCGGCCGCCGGGAACGGTACCTCACGCCGGGCGACGTCCACCGCGGCCTCGAGCGCGGCGCCGGCGAGGTCGGCCAGCCCCGCGGCCACGGCCGGGAACGCCTCGGTCGGCGACACGTTCAGGACGTCGAAGAGGGCGATCTGCGCCAGGTGCCGGCGGTAGCGCACCCGGAGCCGGAGCCGGGCGTCCTCACCCGTGGCACCGTCGATCGCGGCGAGCAGCGACTCCGTGTACCGCTCCTGCGACCACGGCTCGGTCACCGGGTCGAGCAGCAGCGCGATCTCGGCCGGTCGGCGGTGCAGGAACTCACCGAGCCCGACCGACGCGCCGAGCAACCGGACGAGGCGTTCGGTGGCCGCCTCGTCGGCGAGCACCGGACGGAGCTCGTCGGGCGCGCGCTCAAGCAGCCGCTCGAGCGCGCGGAGCGCGCCGTCCGGATCGGCGGTCGACTCCCACAGGGCCGCGGCGTCGCTCACCGGGACCTGCAGGTCGGAGCCGAACCGTGCCTCCAGGTCGGCGATCCGCTGCAGGCTCTCCGAGAGCTCCGCGAAGCCCAGGCGGGCCAACTCGGAACGTGACGTCGTCGTCCGGCCGGTCATCTGGCGCGTGTCCCGCGGACCGTCAGAGCGCGCCGAGGTTGGTGTCGAGCTCGAACGGCGTGACCTGGTCGCGGTAGCGCTTCCACTCCTGCCGCTTGTTGAGCAGCACGAAGTTGAACACCTGCTCGCCGAGCGTCTCCGCCACGAGCTCCGAGTCCTCCATGAGGCTCAGGGCGTGGTCGAGGCTCGCCGGCAGCTGGCTGTACCCGAGGGCGCGGCGTTCGGAGTCCGTCAGGCTCCAGACGTTGTCCTCTGCCTCGGGCGGGAGCTCGTAGCCCTCGTCGATGCCCTTGAGGCCCGCGGCGAGCAGTAGCGAGTACGCCAGGTACGGGTTCGCTGCCGAGTCGATGCCGCGGTACTCGACGCGGGCGGACTGGCCCTTGTTCGGCTTGTACAGCGGGACGCGGACGAGCGCCGAGCGGTTGTTGTGGCCCCACGTCACGAACGACGGGGCCTCGTCGCCGCCCCAGAGGCGCTTGTACGAGTTCACGAACTGGTTCGTGACCGCCGTGATCTCCGGCGCGTGCTTGAGGACACCGGCGATGAAGTGCTTCGCGGTCTCGGACAGCTGGTACTGGCCGCCGGCCTCGTAGAAGGCGTTCTGGTCGCCCTCGAACAGCGAGACGTGCGTGTGCATCCCCGAGCCGGGCTGGCCCGAGATCGGCTTCGGCATGAACGTCGCGTAGACGCCCTGCTCGATCGCGACCTCCTTCACGACGGTGCGGAACGTCATGATGTTGTCCGCCATCGTGAGCGCGTCGGCGTAGCGCAGGTCGATCTCGTTCTGGCCCGGGCCGGCCTCGTGGTGGCTGAACTCCACGGAGATGCCGAGGTCCTCGAGCATGCGGACCGAGCGACGACGGAAGTCGTGCGCGCTGCCGCCGGGGACGTTGTCGAAGTAGCCGGCGCGATCGACGGGCTGCGGGCCGCCGTCCTGCCAGTCGCGGCTCTTCAGCAGGTAGAACTCGATCTCCGGGTGCGTGTAGAACGTGAAGCCGCGCTCGCTCGCCTTCGCCAGCGTGCGCTTCAGCACGTTGCGGGGGTCGGCGACGGCGGGCTGACCGTCCGGCGTCGTGATGTCGCAGAACATCCGCGCAGTGGGGTCGATCTCGCCGCGCCACGGGAGGATCTGGAACGTCGAGGGGTCCGGGTGGGCCAGGACGTCGGCCTCGTAGCTCCGCGTCAGGCCCTCGATCGCGGAGCCGTCGAACCCGATGCCCTCGGCGAACGCACCCTCGACCTCGGCCGGGGCGATCGCCACCGACTTCAGCGTCCCGATGACGTCCGTGAACCAGAGTCGGATGAACTTGATGCCCCGCTCCTCGATGGTGCGGAGCACGAAGTCCGTCTGCTTGTCCATTGACGCCCTTTCCGTGGTGCAGCTGGGATGCTCAGCCTATTGGTCTTCGTCGTCCCAACGCTCGTTGTTCGCCTTGATCCGGTCCAGGGCGTGTTGCGCTTCCTCACGCGTGTCGAACGGGCCGATGCGGTCGCGCTGCGGGGACTGCGGGCCCTGCTCGACGGCGTGCGTCTTCTCGTTGAACCACCACTGGGACTCGATGCGTTCGTCGCTCATGCCGCCACCGTACCCATCCGGCGTGTGCGCGGGGCCGCGCTGCTCACCGGTGCCGGATCTGTCGCTTCCGTCGAAGCGACAGATCGCCGCCGAACATCGGTGGGTATCTGTCGCCTCGGCGGACCGGATGCCGCGCGGAGCGCGGATCTGTCGCTCTGGCGGACCGGACGCGGAGGTGGACCGGACGTGGCAGAGGCGCACCTTCGGGGCGCGCCCCGCGCGCATGGTGACCGCCTGGAGGCCCGGTGCCGGCCCGGCGGACCGGCGCCGGGCCTCCAGGCGGGCACGTCGCACCCCGCACCCGCGTCGCGGGGACCGCGCACCTGGCTAGAGTGGTCCGCATGCCCCGGGACGAACACGGACACCTGACCGCTGGCCGCCTCTCCCCGCAGCGGCCCGTCCCGAAGGACATCGAGCGCCCCGAGTACGTCGGCCGGGCGGAACCGCACGAGCACGGGCTCGGCGACACCTACACGCCGGACGAGGTCGAGCGCATCCGGGTCGCCGGCCGCATCGCCTCCCAGGCCATCGACGCCGTGGGCGAGGCGATCCGCCCTGGGGTCACCACCGACGAGCTCGACCGCATCGGCCACGAGTTCGTCGTGTCGCACGGCGCCTACCCCTCGACGCTCGGCTACCGCGGGTACCCCAAGTCGCTCTGCTCCAGCCTCAACGAGGTCATCTGCCACGGGATCCCCGACGACACCGTCCTGCAGGAGGGTGACCTCGTCAACATCGACATCACCGCCTACAAGGACGGGATGCACGGCGACACGAACCGGACCTTCATCGTCGGCGAGGGCACGCAGGAGGTCCGCGACCTCGTCTCGCGGACCGAGGAGGCGCTCCGTCGGGGCATCCGCGCCGTCGCCCCGGGCCGCCAGGTCAACGTCATCGGCCGCGCGATCGAGGCGTACGCGAAGCGCTTCGGCTACGGCGTCGTCCGTGACTACACGGGCCACGGGGTCGGGCGGGCCTTCCACTCGGGGCTGATCATCCCGCACTACGACGCACCCCGCTTCGACGACGTCATCGAGCCCGGCATGGTCTTCACCATCGAACCGATGCTCACGCTCGGCGGCATCGAGGCGGACATCTGGGCCGACGACTGGACCGTCTCGACGCGGGACAAGTCGTGGACCGCACAGTTCGAGCACACCCTCGTCGTCACCGAGCGCGGCGCGGAACTCCTCACCGTCTCCTGACACCCCTACCGAAAGGCTCCTCATGACCTCCCTCGCAGTCGGCGTCGACATCGGCGGTACGGGCATCAAGGGCGCGATCGTCGACGTCACCACCGGCGAACTCACCACGGACCGGATCAAGAAGGCCACGCCCGAGGGCGGGAAGCCGCACGACATCGTGGCGGTGGCGAAGTCCATCGTCGAGGAGCTCGCCCCCGCGGCGGACGTGCCGGTCGGGGTCTGCTTCCCGGCGATCGTCCGCGACGGCAAGACGATGTCGGCCGCGAACGTGTCGAAGAAGTGGATCGGCTTCGAGGCCGAGGCGCTCTTCGAGAAGGAGCTCGGCCGCTCCATCCACTTCGTGAACGACGCCGACGCCGCCGGGTTCGCCGAGCAGCAGTTCGGCGCGGCGAAGGGCAAGGACGGGCTGGTCGTCGTCACGACCCTGGGAACGGGCATCGGCAGCGCGCTCATCAACGACGGCGTCCTCATCGTCAACTCGGAGCTCGGACACCTGGAGATCGACGGGCACGACGCCGAGTCGCGGGCGTCCTTCGCGGCCAAGGAGCGGGACGACCTGTCCTGGAAGCACTGGGCGAAGCGGCTGCAGAAGTACTACTCGACGCTCGAGGCCCTGCTCTCCCCCGAGCTCTTCGTCGTGGGCGGCGGCGTGTCGAAGCAGTACGAGGAGTTCCTCCCGCTGCTCGACCTGCAGGCGGACATCATCCCGGCGACCCTCCGCAACAACGCGGGCATCATCGGCGCCGCGACCCTGGCGGCGCGCTCGCAGTCGTAGCGCGCGCGTCCGGCCCGCCGGCTCGGACGTCGAGGTCGCACGATCGGCCGCCCGAGCCCGCTCCCGGGCGGCACTTCGCGCGACCTCGGCACCCCGGCCGCTAGACTGACACCCGCGAATGGGTCGGTGAGACGGTCGCGTCACTCCCCCGGGAGTGCCGAGGAACGTCCGGGCTCCACAGAGCAGGGCGGTGGGTAACACCCACCCGGAGCAATCCGCGAGACAGTGCCACAGAAAGCAGACCGCCGGCGGCGACGTCGGTAAGGGTGAAACGGTGGTGTAAGAGACCACCAGGGGTCCGGGTGACCGGATCCGCTCGGTAAACCTCGCCCGGAGCAAGGTCAGACAGAGGACGCTGAGGCTGCTCGCCGAGTCCTCGGGTAGACCGCTGGAGGCCGACGGCAACGTCGGTCCGAGAGAGATGGCCGTCACCGCCACGCAAGTGACGGGACAGAACCCGGCGTACGGCCGGCCCATTCGCATCACACACGAGCGGCGTGTGCCTCGCACCGTGCGACGCGGGCGCGCCAGCGTGCGAGGTTCCGCGCTGTGTGCGAGGCGCACACCCTCGCACCGAGAGCGGAACCTCGCACGGTACGCGCCATCGCACGGTGCGCGCACCGCACGACGCGCGCGCGGACGGCCTGGAGGCGGGGGGGGCGCCGGGCCCCCCCCCCCCCGGGGGGGGGGGGGGGGGGGGGGGGCCCGGGGGGGGCCCCCCCGGGGGGGGGGGGGGGGGGGGGGCCCCCAACCCCCCGCCCCGCCCCCAGGTTGCC
>NZ_JBEPKX010000047.1:0-14049 GCF_040544915.1 Curtobacterium sp. 1544 | reverse complement strand
GGTGGGGGCGCCCCACCACCCCTCCCTCTCCCCCCCCACCCCGGGGGGGGGGGGCCCCCCCCGGGGGGGGGGGGGGGGCCCCCGCGCCCCCCCCGCCTCCCGTCTTGCGGTCCGCTGGGCGACGACCGTCGTCCAGTTGGTTGCATGGAGGGATGGACACCCTCCTCCGGCTCCTCGTCGCGATCGGCTTCGCGCTGCTCGTCACCGCCGCCGCTGCCCTCG
This sequence comes from Curtobacterium sp. 1544, assembly GCF_040544915.1. Lineage (NCBI taxonomy): Bacteria > Bacillati > Actinomycetota > Actinomycetes > Micrococcales > Microbacteriaceae > Curtobacterium > Curtobacterium sp. 1544. The sequence goes on along the minus strand of NZ_JBEPKX010000047.1, from coordinate 13,827 downwards.
TCCTGCACCTCGTGTTCCGCGCCCTCGGCAGACGGAAGCGCTGGGCGGCCGTGCTGTCGCGCCGCACCAAGCACCCGACCCGCACGATGCTCCTCGTCGTACTGCTCTGGGCGGCCTTCGCGTCGAGCATCCCGGACCACTCCGACGTGTACCCGTGGCGCGACGGGGTCTCGCACACCTTACTCATCGTCACGATCGGCGTCGGGACGTGGCTCGCCTGCGCGATCGCGATCGTCCTCGAGAGCCTCGGGCTGCACCGCTACCGCGTCGACGTGCCCGACAACCGGGTCGCCCGGCGGATCCGGACGCAGGTGCTGGTGCTCCGCCGCCTCACGGTCGCGGTGCTCGTCATCATCGGCGTCGGCGCCATCCTGCTCACGTTCCCCGGCGTCGAGGCGGCGGGCGCGAGCGTGCTCGCCTCGGCCGGACTCATCTCCGTCATCGCGGGTCTCGCCGCGCAGTCGACGCTCGGCAACGTGTTCGCCGGAATGCAGCTCGCGTTCTCCGGTTCGATCCGCGTCGACGACGTCGTCGTGGTCGAGCAGCAGTGGGGGCGCATCGAGGAGATCACCCTCACCTACGTCGTCGTGCACCTGTGGGACGACCGGCGCTTCGTGCTGCCGTCGACGTACTTCACGAGCACGCCGTTCGAGAACTGGACGCGGACGAACAGCGAACTGCTCGGCGCCGTCGAGTTCGACCTGGACTGGCGGGTGCGCCCCGGGGAGATGCGTGCGGAGCTCGAGCGCATCCTCGACCGCACCGAGCTCTGGGACCGCCGGGTCCAGGTGCTGCAGGTGACCGACGCCGTCCAGGGGTTCGTGCACGTCCGTGTCCTCGTCACCGCGCACGACGCCCCGTCGCTGTTCGACCTGCGCTGCTACGTCCGTGAGGAACTGGTCGCCTGGATCCAACGCACCCACCCCGATGCCCAGCCGGTGCAGCGGGTGCTCATGGTCGACGAGGCGGTCGAGCCGCGTGCGTCCCGCCGGACCGCCTCGACCGCGTCGTCCTCGGCGCTGTTCACCCCGGACCAGGAGGACCGCGCGGCCCTGTTCACCGGTCCGATCCAGACGTCCGACATCCCGCGTTCGGAGCGCTGAGCGCGACCCCGGGACGGACTGGAGGCGCGGTGCCAGCTGGCACCGCACCTCCAGTCCGTCTGCTGGTCGCGTTCGCGACCTCCGGTTGCGAGACCGCCGTTGCTTACGGCTGACGTGCCTTGACGGCCCGGTCGTCCTCGACGACCGTGCCGATGGCGACGATCGTCGTCGCGAGCCACGCCACCCACGTCAGCGCGAGACGCCAGTCGCGCGGTCCCTGCCTGGTGGTCTGCACGACGCTGTAGCCGCTGATGATCGAGCTCCACACCGCACCGCTGAACATGAACTTCCGCACGGGTTCCTCCTTCGCTGGTCCCGTCAACGCTACCGGCCGCTACATTGGAGCGCCGCCGGTCGCCCTGCCGGCGCACTCGAAGAGGAGCCGCTGTGCGTCAGGCCGTCATCGGGGGAGTGTTGCTCGTGGTCGGCGCGGTGTGCGTCGCCCTCGGTCTGCTGCCCCTGTCCGACCTCGCCGAGCTCGCCGACCGGGTCGTCCCGGTGCTGGCGTTCGTGCTCGGCCTCACCGTCGTCGCCGAACTCGCGGCGGACGCCGGCGTGTTCGACCGCCTCGCCGACGTCGCCGCGCGTGTCGGCGGCGGTCGCACGATCGGCCTCTGGGCGGCGGTCGTCGTGCTCGCCGTGGTCTGCACGGTCTTCCTGTCGATCGACACCACGGCGGTGCTCCTCACCCCGATCGTGATCACGCTCGCCCGCCGGGTGGGGCTGCCGCCGATGCCGTTCGCGCTGACGACCGTCTGGCTCGCGAACACGGCGTCGCTGCTGCTGCCGGTGTCGAACCTCACGAACCTGCTCGCCGTCGACCGCATCGGGCTCGACGGTCCGATCCCGTTCGCCGGGCTGATGGTCTGGGCGGCGCTCGCGGGCGTGGTGGTGCCGTGCGCGGTGCTCCTCGTCGTGTTCCGTGGGAAGCTCTTCGGTCGCTACACCCCGGTGTCCGTCCGCCAGGCGACCGACCCGGTGTTCTTCTGGTCGGCGTCGGCGGTGCTCGTCGCCCTCGTCGTCGCGCTGACCGCCGGCGTGACGGTGTGGATCGCCGCGGTCGCAGCGGCCGTCGTGCTCGTGGCGGTCGCGGCCTTCCGTGCTCCGTCGGAACTGCGGATCTCCCGCGTGCCGTGGTCGACGCTGCTCTTCGCCGCCGGGTTGTTCATCGTGGTCGAGACGCTGCACACGACCGGACTCACGGACCCGATCGTGAACGCGCTGCCCGGGGGTACGGGGAGTGGGCCGCTCCTGGCACTCGGCGGTGCGGGGGCGGTGGCGGCGAACGCGATCGACAACCTGCCCGCCTACCTGGTGCTCGAGCCGGCGGCCGGCCACGAGGCCCTGCGCTACGCGGCGCTCCTCATCGGTGTGAACGCCGGTTGCCTCATCACCCCGTGGGCGTCGCTCGCGACCCTGCTCTGGCACGCCCGGTTGTCGTCCGAGGGGGTGCACCTGTCGTGGGGGAAGTACATGGCGCTCGGGTGCGTGGTCGCCCCGCTCACGGTCGTGGCCGGGGTGCTCGCCCTGCGCCTGTAGCCCGCTCGCACGGTGCGGGGTGGCGCGCGGCTCGCGGAGCCGGAGTCAGAGCCAGTCGCGGGTCTTGAACACGCGGTAGAGCACCAGCGAGGACGTCACGATGAGGGCGAGCGACAGGTACAGCCCGCTCCAGTGGCTCTCGCCGGGGAACGTCACGTTCTGCCCGAAGAACCCGGTGATCGCGGTCGGGATCGCGATGATCGCCGCCCAGCTCGTCACCTTCTTCATCACCGTGTTCTGCCGGTTCGAGGACAGGTTGAGGTTGGTGTCGAGGACGCTCGACACCGCGTCGCGCAGCTGCTCGACGGAGTCCGCGATCGACACCAGGTGGTCCTCGACGTCCCGGAAGTACGGGCGGATGCCGTCGGAGATCGTCTCGGCGTCGCCGTGCAGCAGGGAGGCGACGCTGTCCCGCGTGGGGACGACCTGCCGGCGGAGGACCCCGAGTGCCTTCCGGAGCCGGAACGACCGACGCTGGATCTGCTGTTCGCGCGGATTGCCGCGCTCGAACAGGTCGTCCTCGAGGTCGTCGATCCGTCGTTCGATGTCCTCCACCGTGCTCGTCGCGTGGTCGGTCACGGCGTCGAGCAGCCCCCAGACCAGCCAGGGCACCCCGTGGTCGGCGATGTCCGCGTTCGCGTCGAGGCGCCGCTCGACCGCGCCGGTGTCGACGTCCGCGCCGTGGATGGTGACGAGGGCGTGCTCGGTGACGAACGCCTTCACCTCGTGGGTCACGAGGTCCCCGTCGTCGTCGAGGCCGGCGACGTCGTAGACGACCAGGAACAGGCTGTCGCGGTAGCGGTCGAGCTTCGGGCGCTGGCCCCGTTCGACCGCGTCCTCGACAGCGAGCGCGTGGATGCCGAGTTCGGCCTCGACGTGCTCGAGGTCGGTCGGGTCGGGGTCCGTGTAGTCCACCCACACGAACGCGTCCTCGTCGGCGACGATGTCGGAGATCCGGTCGACCGGGAAGTCCCGCTCCGCCGCACCGCCGTTCCGCCACGCCCGTGTCATGACCATGCCGACGAGCCTAGTGAGACGGCCGGCCCGGGGATCCCAGGCCGGTCGCGTTCGAAGGCGGGCCGTACCGGAAGCCGCCGATCCGCCGTGAATCCGCTGTCGGCACGCTGGTAACTTACGGCTGGACCCGGCGCTGAGCCGGGCGGAACGGAGACCCCACCACCCCATGGCAGCACCCCGCACCGAACAGACCCGCTACGCCTTCGTCGTCGCCTCGAACCGCCTGCCGGTCGACCGCGTCGTCGACGAGGACGGCAACGAGGGCTGGCGGCACTCGCCAGGCGGCCTGGTCACGGCACTCGAGCCGGTGATGCGGGCGAACGACGGTGCCTGGGTCGGATGGGTCGGCCAGCCCGAGGTCGAGGTGGAGCCGTTCGACAACGAGGGCATCCACATCGTCCCCGTCCCGCTCAGCGACGCCGACGTCGAGGAGTACTACGAGGGCTTCAGCAACGACACGCTCTGGCCGCTCTACCACGACGTCATCGAGCACCCGAGCTACCACCGCGACTGGTGGAACGCGTACAAGCGCGTGAACGAGCGGTTCGCCGCGCAGATCGCCGAGATCGTCGAGCAGGACGGCATCGTCTGGGTGCAGGACTACCAGCTGCAGCTCGTCCCGGCGCTGCTGCGGGAGCGCCGCCCTGATCTGACGATCGGCTTCTTCAACCACATCCCGTTCCCGCCGGTCGGCATCTACGCGCAGCTCCCGTGGCGCGCGCAGATCCTCGACGGGCTGCTCGGTGCGGACGTGATCGGGTTCCAGCGGCACGACGACGCGAGTGACTTCCTCCGTGCGGTCCGCCACATCAAGGGCTACACGACCAAGGGCCAGACGATCGACGTCCCGGTCGACGACCCGGACGCCCCGCGCAGCCGCAAGGGCATCACCGTCCGCCACGTCGAGGCGCGGCACTTCCCGATCTCGATCGACGCCGCCGGCTTCGAGGAGATCGCGCACCGCCCCGAGGTCCAGGAGCGTGCGCGGGAGATCCGCGAGAGCCTGGGCAACCCGAAGACGGTCCTGCTCGGCGTCGACCGACTCGACTACACGAAGGGCATCCGGCACCGCATCAAGGCCTTCGGCGAACTGGTCGAGGACGGCCGGATCGCGGTCGAGGACGCCACGCTCATCCAGGTCGCGAGCCCGAGCCGCGAACGCGTCGACACCTACGCCGCGCTCCGCGACGAGATCGAGCTGACGGTGGGCCGGATCAACGGCGACCTCGGCGTGATCGGGCACCAGCCCATCGCCTACCTGCACCACGGGTACCCGCGCGAGGAGATGGTCGCGCTGTACCTCGCCGCCGACATCATGCTCGTCACGGCCCTGCGCGACGGCATGAACCTCGTCGCGAAGGAGTACGTCGCAGCCCGGTTCGACAACGACGGCGTCCTCATCCTCTCCGAGTTCGCCGGTGCCGCCGACGAGCTCAAGCAGGCGGTCATCGTCAACCCGCACGACATCGGCGCGTTGAAGGACTCGATCCAGCGGGCGATCGAGATGCCGCGTCGCGAGCGCTCCACGCGCATGCGCGCGCTCCGGAAGCGGGTGCGCGACAACGACGTGGCGCGCTGGTCGCGCTCCTTCCTCGAAGCGCTCGACCGGCACGCACCGCGGAACGCCCAGATCGACCCGTCCGCGGCGGACCCGAAGGACCGGCACCGCGAGGCGCAGACGGACAACATGTCGATCTTCGACCAGGACGCCCAGACGGCGCGTGCTGCTGAGGACACCCGGGAGGCGCGTGATGCCTGAGACGACCACCGACCAGACCGCCGTCGACGCGGCTCTCGAGACGCTCGCGGCTGCGCCGCGACTCATCGTCGCCCTCGACTTCGACGGCACGCTCGCGCCCTTCGCCGACGACCCGTCACAGGTCGGTGCCCTGCCCGGCTCCTGGGCAGCGGTCCTGACGCTCCACCGGGCGAAGGACACCGAGGTCGTCCTGGTCTCCGGCCGGCCGCTCGACAGCCTCGCCAGGGTCACGCAGGCGCCGGACGGCATGGCCCTCGTGGGCTCGCACGGCGTCGAGTGGCGGGTCGACGGCCACGACGAGGCCGCACTCACCGCCGACGAGCAGGCCCGGGTCGCCCGGATCGGCGCGGCACTCGACGAGGTGGGCGAGCGCTTCCCCGGCGTCGTCATCGAGCACAAGCCCGCGGGGCACGGCGTGCACACCCGACGGGTGAGCCCCGAGGTCGCGGCCGAGGCGAACGCGGCCGCGAGCACCGCGGCGCACGAGGCCGACGCGGACGTCCTCGAGCGCGGCGGCAAGGACATCGTCGAGTTCGCCGTCCGGCACGTCACGAAGGGCGACGCGATCGCACGCCTGCGCGACCTGCACGGCGCGGATGCGGTGTTCTTCGCCGGGGACGACGTCACCGACGAGGACGCCTTCCGCGTGCTCGGTGCCGGCGACGTCGGCGTGAAGGTGGGGGAGGGCGAGACGCTCGCCGCCTACCGGGTCGCCGATCCGGCGGCGCTGACCGACGTCCTGAAGCAGCTGGCGCGCCTGCGCGCGGTGCGCTGACCAGGGCGATCCGTTCCTCCAGACCGGGTTTCACCATGCGAACGCATGTTGTTGTCCGATTGGTATCCCAACTGCGCCTAGACTCGCTCCATGCCTGACATCGACGTGAAGCCCCGCAGCCGGGTCGTCACCGACGGGATCGAAGCAACCACCTCGCGTGGCATGCTCCGGGCCGTCGGCATGGGCGACGAGGACTGGGAGAAGCCGCAGATCGGGATCGCGTCCTCCTGGAACGAGATCACCCCCTGCAACCTCTCCCTCGACCGCCTCGCGCAGGGCGCCAAGGAAGGCGTCCACTCGGGTGGCGGGTACCCGCTCCAGTTCGGCACCATCTCCGTCTCCGACGGCATCTCGATGGGCCACGAGGGCATGCACTTCTCCCTCGTCTCGCGTGAGGTCATCGCCGACAGCGTCGAGACCGTCGTGAACGCCGAGCGCCTGGACGGCACCGTCCTGCTCGCCGGCTGCGACAAGTCCCTGCCGGGGATGCTCATGGCCGCCGCGCGCCTCGACCTCGCGAGTGTCTTCCTCTACGCGGGCTCGGTCATGCCGGGCTACGTGAAGCAGGCGGACGGCTCCTTCAAGGAGGTCACGATCATCGACTCCTTCGAGGGCGTCGGTGCGTGCAAGGCCGGCACGATGTCGGAAGAAGAGCTCAAGAAGATCGAGTGCGCGATCGTCCCGGGCGAGGGCGCCTGCGGCGGGATGTACACCGCCAACACGATGGCCTCCGTCGCCGAGGCCCTGGGCATGTCGCTGCCCGGTTCGGCCGCGCCGCCGAGCGCCGACCGCCGCCGTGACTACTACGCGCACCGCTCCGGCGAGGCCGTGGTGAACATGCTCCGACTGGGGCTCACCGCACGCCAGATCCTGACGAAGGAGGCGTTCGAGAACGCCATCGCCGTCGCCATGGCACTCGGAGGCTCCACGAACGTCGTCCTCCACCTCCTCGCGATCGCGCACGAGGCCGAGGTCGAGCTCTCCCTCGACGACTTCAACCGCATCGGCTCGAAGGTCCCGCACCTCGCTGACATGAAGCCGTTCGGCAAGTACGTCATGGTCGACGTGGACCGCAACGGCGGCATCCCGGTGATCATGAAGGCGCTGCTCGACGCCGGGCTGCTGCACGGTGACGTCATGACCGTCACCGGCAAGACCCTCGCCGAGAACCTGGCCGAGATCGACCCGCCCGAGCTCGACGGCGAGGTCTTCCGGAAGCTCGACAACCCGATCCACGCGACCGGTGGCCTGACGATCCTGCAGGGCTCGTTCGCTCCGGAGGGCGCCGTCGTGAAGACCGCCGGCTTCGACGCCGAGGTCTTCGAGGGCCCCGCTCGCGTGTTCGACCGCGAGCGTGCCGCCATGGACGCCCTGACCGAGGGCGGGATCCAGAAGGGCGACGTCGTGGTCATCCGCTACGAGGGCCCCAAGGGCGGCCCGGGCATGCGCGAGATGCTGGCGATCACCGCCGCCATCAAGGGCGCTGGCCTCGGCAAGGATGTACTACTGTTGACGGACGGACGATTCTCAGGCGGCACAACCGGCCTGTGCATCGGCCACATCGCACCGGAAGCAGTGGACGCAGGTCCAGTTGCATTCGTGCGCGATGGCGACCGCATCCGTGTCGACATCGCGGCTCGCTCGCTCGACCTACTGGTCGACGAAGCCGAGCTGGAAGCCCGCCGAGAAGGCTGGGCCCCGCTGCCCCCGCGCTACACCCGCGGAGTCCTCGCGAAGTTCGCGAAGCTCGTCCAGTCCGCTGCCAAGGGCGCAGTGACGGGCTAGCGTCGACACACGCACCATCGCCACCTCTCCAGGCAAGGAACACCTCATGCCCACGGAAGCCACACCGCTGTCCGCGGCCGCCGGTGCACGCCGGACGCCGGAGATCCTGACCGGCTCGGGAGCCGTCCTCCGGACGCTCGAGCACCTCGGGATCACCGACGTCTTCGGCCTGCCAGGCGGCGCCATCATCCCGTTCTACGACGAGCTCATGGCGTCCACGACGATCCGTCACGTCCTCGTCCGTCACGAGCAGGGCGCCGGCCACGCCGCCGAGGGCTACGCGTCCTCGTCCGGCAAGGTCGGTGTCGCCATCGCGACCTCCGGTCCCGGCGCGACGAACCTCGTGACGGCGATCGCCGACGCCTACATGGACTCGGTGCCCTTCATCGCGATCACCGGCCAGGTGTTCTCGACCCTGATGGGGACGGACGCCTTCCAGGAGGCCGACATCGTCGGCATCACGATGCCGATCACGAAGCACTCCTTCCTGGTCACCGACCCGGCCGACGTCCCCGCGACGCTCGCGGCCGCGTACCAGATCGCCACGACCGGTCGCCCCGGTCCGGTCCTGGTCGACATCACGAAGGACGCCCAGCAGAAGTCGGCGCCGTACGTGTGGCCGCCGAAGATCGACCTGCCCGGGTACCGCCCGGTGACGAAGGCGCACGGCAAGCAGATCGCCGCGGCCGCCCAGCTGCTCTCCGAGTCCGAGCGCCCGGTGCTCTACGTCGGCGGCGGCGTGGTCCGCTCCCGGGCGACGGCCGAGCTCCTTGCCTTCGCCGAGGCCACCGGCGCCCCCGTCGTCACGACCCTGATGGCGCGCGGCGCGTTCCCCGACTCGCACCCGCAGCACCTCGGCATGCCCGGCATGCACGGCACGGTGCCCGCGGTCCTCGGGCTGCAGGACAGCGACCTCATCATCGCGCTCGGCGCCCGGTTCGACGACCGCGTGACGGGCAAGGCTGACGAGTTCGCGCCGAACGCCAAGGTCGTGCACGTCGACATCGACCCCGCCGAGATCTCGAAGATCCGCTTCGCCGACGTCCCGATCGTGGGCGACGCGCGCGAGGTGCTGAAGGACCTCCTCGACGCCTGGAACGCCGTCCCGACCGACGAGCGCGCTGCCACCGCCGAGTGGTGGACGAAGCTCGAGCAGCTCAAGGTCGACTTCCCGCTCGGGTACGCCGAGCCGACCGACGGCCTCCTCGCCCCGCAGGCGATCATCAAGCGCATCGGCGAGCTCACCGGGCCAGAGGGCGTCTTCGCCTCCGGGGTCGGCCAGCACCAGATGTGGTCCGCGCAGTTCATCAAGTACGAGCGGCCGAACGCCTGGCTCAACTCGGGCGGCGCCGGCACCATGGGCTACTCGGTCCCGGCGGCGATGGGCGCGAAGGTCGCCCAGCCCGACCGCGTGGTCTGGGCGATCGACGGTGACGGCTGCTTCCAGATGACGAACCAGGAGCTCGCGACCTGCGTCATCAACGACATCCCGATCAAGGTCGCGATCATCAACAACTCGTCGCTCGGCATGGTGCGGCAGTGGCAGACGCTGTTCTACGACGGCCGTCACTCCTTCACCGACCTGCAGACGGGCCACGGCACCCGCCGGGTCCCGGACTTCGTGAAGCTCGCCGACGCGTACGGTGCCCTCGGCATCCGCGTCGAGAAGGCCGACGAGGTCGACGCCGCGATCCAGCTCGCCCTCGAGACCAACGACCGTCCCGTGGTGATCGACTTCGTCGTGAGCCGCGACTCGATGGTCTGGCCGATGGTCCCGCAGGGCGTCAGCAACTCGTCCATCGAGTACGCCCAGGCCCTCGCGCCCACCTGGGACGACGAGGACGCCGACATGACGGGGGAAACCGCATGAGCCACGTCCTCTCCCTCCTCGTCGAGGACAAGCCGGGTCTGCTGACCCGTGTCGCCGGCCTGTTCGCGCGTCGCGGGTTCAACATCGAGTCGCTCGCCGTGGGCAACACCGAGGTCGAGGGCCTGTCCCGGATCACGGTCGTCGTCGACGTCGAGGACCTCCCCCTGGAGCAGGTGACGAAGCAGCTCAACAAGCTGGTCAACGTCATCAAGATCGTCGAGCTGGACTTCTCGCAGTCCGTCCAGCGCGAGCACATGCTCGTGAAGGTGCGCGTCGACAACCAGACGCGCTCGGCGGTGCTCGAAGCAGTGAACCTGTTCCGTGCCCAGGTCGTCGACGTGGCGACCGACTCCCTCGTCGTCGAGGTCACCGGGGACCCCGGCAAGATCCAGGCGATCCTCCGTGTGCTCGAGCCCTACGGCATCAAGGAGCTCGCCCGTGCCGGCCTGCTCGGCATGGGCCGCGGACCGAAGAGCATCACCGACCGGGTGCGCTGAGCACCCGCCCAAGACCACCAGAACCAAGGAGACACACCCTCGTGACTGACATCGTGTACGACGCCGACGCCGACCTGACGCTCATCCAGGGCAAGAAGGTCGCCGTCATCGGGTACGGCTCGCAGGGCCACGCCCACGCCCTCAACCTCCGTGACTCGGGTGTCGAGGTCAAGATCGGCCTGCAGGAGGGCTCGAAGAGCCGCCAGAAGGCCGAGGAGGCCGGGTTCGAGGTCCTCACCCCGGCCGAGGTCACGAAGTGGGCGGACGTCGTCGTCATCCTCGCGCCGGACCAGGTCCAGCGCATCGTCTACAAGGACGACATCGAGCCGAACCTCCAGCCGGGTGCGACGCTCGTCTTCGGCCACGGCTTCAACATCCGCTTCGGCTACATCCAGGCACCCGAGGGCGTCGACGTGTCGCTCGTCGCCCCGAAGGGCCCGGGTCACACCGTGCGCCGCGAGTACGAGGCCGGCCGTGGCGTCCCCGTGATCGTCGCCGTCGAGGTCGACGCCTCGGGTTCCGCCTGGGACCTCGCGTGGTCGTACTCGAAGGCCATCGGCGGCCTCCGCTCGGGTGGCATCAAGACCACCTTCACCGAGGAGACCGAGACCGACCTGTTCGGCGAGCAGGCCGTCCTCTGCGGTGGCACCTCGCAGCTCATCCAGTACGGCTTCGAGACCCTCGTCGAGGCCGGCTACCAGCCGCAGATCGCGTACTTCGAGGTCCTGCACGAGCTCAAGCTCATCGTGGACCTCATCTGGGAGGGCGGCCTCACCAAGCAGCGCTGGTCGATCTCCGACACGGCCGAGTTCGGTGACTACGTCTCCGGCCCGCGCGTGATCTCGCCCGAGGTCAAGGAGAACATGAAGGCGGTGCTCGCGGACATCCAGAACGGTGCCTTCGCGAAGCGCTTCATCGACGACCAGGACGCCGGTGCTCCGGAGTTCAAGGCGCTCCGTGCGAAGGGCGAGGGCCACCCGATCGAGGCCACCGGCCGTGAGCTCCGCGCGCTCTTCGCGTGGAAGCAGAACGACGGTGACTACGTGGACGGTTCCGCGGCGCGGTAGTCTTCCGAGGACTCGACGACGAGGCGGCGGTGCACCCTGCACCGCCGCCTCGCGACGTGACCCGAACGTTATGCAGCAGCTCCAGAACGAACCCGACGACGCCGTCCGGCGTCCCTTCGCCGTGCCCGCAGCACCTGCGCGACAGATGTCGCGCGTCGTCGGCACCGTGTGGCAGAACCGCACCGAGACCCATGGGAGGATCGTCGGATGGCGGTGACGAAGCGAGCGGTCCACATCGGCGCCGGCAAGATCGGGCGTGGGTTCGTGGGCCAGTTCCTGGTCGCGAGCGGCTACGAGCTGACCTTCGTCGACGTCGACGACCGCGTCGTCTCCGCCCTCAACGAGGCCGGCCGCTTCGTGGTGCACGAGGTCGGCGAGATGCCGGTCGAGCACCTCGTCTACGGGTTCAGGGCACTCAGCAGCAAGACCGACCGCGAGCAGGTCATCCGGGCCATCGCCGAGGCGGACGTCGTCACGACCGCCGTGGGTGCACGCACGCTGCCGCTCGTCGCACCGGTGATCGCCGAGGGGCTCGCGGCGCGCCCGCTCGAGCGCGGCGACGTCACGATCGTCGCCTGCGAGAACGCGTTCAACGCGACCGACTCCCTGCACGCCAGCATCCGCCGCGCCCCCATCCTGGAAGACCGGGACATCGCCGCGGTCTTCGCGAACTGCGCGATCGACCGGATCGTGCCCGACCAGTCCGGCGTCCTCGGACAGTCCGGCGGCCTCGACGTCGTGCTCGAGCCGTTCTACGAGTGGGTCATCGAGCGCACCCCGTTCGCCGACTCCGACGCCGAACCGCCCGCGATCGACGGCGTCACCTGGGTCGACGACCTCCAGCCGTTCGTCGAGCGGAAGCTCTACACGGTGAACACCGCGCACGCGACGGCCGCGTACCACGGGTACGTCCGGGGCATCCGACTCATCCGCGAAGCCCTCGAGGACGACGCCGTCCGCGCCGAGGTCGACGGCGTCCTGGCCGAGACCACCGCGCTCCTCATCGCCAAGCACGGGTTCGACCCGGAGGAGCACGCGCGCTACGTCACCGCGAACCTCTCGCGCATCGCCAACCCGCACCTGCCCGACACGACGGTCCGCGTCGGCCGGAACCCGCTCCGGAAGCTGGGTCGTCGGGAGCGCTTCGTCGGTCCCGCTGCGCAGCTCGCCGAGCGCGGGCTGCCGGTCGACCACCTGCTCGGAGCGGTCCGGGTCGCCCTCGACTTCGACGACGAGAACGACCCCGAGTCGATCGAGCTGCACGCGCTCCTGCGGTCCGGCGCCACGGCACACGCGCTCACCGAGATCCTCACCGGTCTGATGGAGAGCCACCCGCTGTTCCCGGCCGTGCGCGACGTCGTCGCCCAGGTGCTCGAGACGCAGCCCGCCGACGCCTGACCGGCGCCCGTACAGCCGGTCCATGGTCGAGCCGGCGCGGCTCGCCTCGTAGAATCGGGTGCATGACCACGGCAGCATCCCCGCCCGACGGCTCGGTCGACCACGACGACGACGCCCTCAGCTGGGGCGACGCCGACGACGCGACCCACGTCGACGCGGCCCACAACCCGGTCGCAGTCAAGGACCGCGGGGTCCGCGACCCCGAGGCGCCGGAGACCTCCGGAGCCCTGATCGGCTTCGGCGTGTTCGGTGGGCTCTACCTGCTGTACACGGTCGCGTGGCTGCTCACCGCGTCGACCTCCTACGTCTCGAACGTCGACACCGTCCTGACCGTCTTCGTCGAGGTCCTGCGATTCCTGTCGATCGTCGCGCCCGCCCTCTGGTTCACGGTGGTCCTCTGGGCCGGTCGTGGTCGCCGGACCCGCACTCGCCTGCTCTGGATGCTGCTCGGCGCCGCGGTCCTGTTCCCGTGGCCGTTCCTCATGACCCGGAGCTTCGGGTGACCGCCGCGACGCCGACGGTCCGGCGCGCGCCGGGACCGATCGTCGCGCGGGTCGCGGTGTGGGTGGTGTTCGCCGTCCTGTTCGCCTACATGACCGTGCAGAGCGTGGGCAACCTCGTGACGGTCTCGCAGTCCGTCCGCGCGTTCAACGAGTTCCTCGGCACCACGTCCGGTGGGGACACGCTCGCACGCAGCACCCCGTGGGTCTGGCTCGTACTGGACATCGCGATCGCTCCGATCGCCTTCGCCGTCGCGTTGTGGGTGAGCCGTCGTGCGCGCCTCGCGGTGACGGTCGGCATCTTCGTCCTCGCGTTCGCCGCCGCAGGCGCGCTGTGGTTGGACCTGCAGCTCTTCGTCCCGCGTCTGCTCGATTTCTGACGTTCGGATCAACGGCCTGGAGGCGGGGGGGGCGCGGGGCCCCCCCCCCCCCCGCCGGGGGGGGGGGGGGGCCCGGGCCCGGTGTGGCGGGCGGAATAGGGCGGGGCCCACCACGCACGCCGCCCCTTCGTGTGCCA
>NZ_JBEPKX010000046.1:0-14885 GCF_040544915.1 Curtobacterium sp. 1544 | reverse complement strand
CGTCACACCCCACCCGCCGGCGCCCCCCCCCGTCGTGGGCCCCCCGGCGCCCCCCCCACTCTCCTTCTTTCCCCCCCCCCCCCCCCCCCCCCCCCCCCGGGGGGGGGCGGGGGCCCCGCGCCCCCCCCGCCTCCCTTCTTCTGTCTGGGCGTGTTCTCGGGCGTCGCCTCAGGCGATCCGCTTGAACGCCTTGTCGACGTAGCGGTCGACGGTGGCGCGCGCTTCGCGCGCGTACCGGTCGATCGTCGCCGTGCGCTCCGGGTCCGGCGCGTACTCGCGGCCGAGCCGCGCGGTCGCGGCGGCGAGGACGCCATCGGTCAGCTGCGGGTTGAGCGGCAGGATCGGGCCCTGCGTGTGCGTTCCGAACGAGTTCCCGACGATCGCGCCCTCGACGGGAGCGCCCGCCTGGTTGCCGCCGCCGGACACGACGTCGGCGAACGGCTGGACACCGGCGCCGAGTTCGATCGTCGTGGCGTGGTCCTCGAAGCCCGCGAGGCGCGTGGACGCACCCGGCAGCAGGGGGTACTTCGTGTCGAGCACGAAGTAGTTCACCCGACGCTCGGCACCACGGACAGCCCGCGCGTCGAACACACCGAAGCCCTGGACGACGGCGCCGTCGGTGGGGACGACCTCGTTCGTGGCGAGGTCGAAGCCACCGCCGACCGCGACGACCGGCACACCGTCGCTCGCGAAGGAACGGAGCGGACCACCGATGCGGGCGACGTCGGCACCGAGCGAGCGCATCGCGCTGAGCGGACCGTTGCCGATGACCACGACGTCGGCCGCGGTGGGCAGGGCGTCGCTGGGGGCGTACTCGAGCACCTCGGTGTCGATGTCCGCCGCAGCGGCACGACGCACCAGGGCCGCGACGTTCCCCCGGTCGCCCGAGACGCCCATCTGCCGGGGGTAGACGTGCAGGATGGTCAGCCGTTCGGCCGTCATGCGGTCTTCTCCATGTCCGGGTGGCCGAGGGCCTTGCGGGCGATCATCATGATCTCGTAGTTGACGATGAAGTTCTTCGTCCCGGTCGAGGTCGCACCGAGCCCCTGCATGAGGGCGATGGCTGCCTCGACGTCGGGCTCGACGCGGCCGATGCGGACACCGGCGTGCTCGAGCGCGATCGCGATCTGCCAGGCCTTGTCACCGGAGACGACGTCCACGTGGTCGAGCTTCGAGAAGTCGATGTCGTAGATCCAGGAGATGTCCGGCGTGCCCTCGTCGATCGCCATGAGCACCTGTTCGGGGTGGTCCGGCAACGCGTCGAGGTTCAGCTGGAGGCTCGCGGCGTTCTTGAACATCGTGAACTCGGCGGACTCCCCCGCGATGGGCAGCCGCTCACCGCGGCCGTACGCAGGCTTCATCGTGCCGAAGGCCTTCGTCACGGCGTCGGCACGGAACTGCGCACAGAGCGCGGCACTCGCGGTCGCGGTGGCCGCCGCCGCGTCGACCGCGTAGTGCAGTCCTCGGGCGGGCAGCCGGACCGGGATGTCGGCGCCGTCGAAGCGGATGGTCGCACCGTCCCCGGTGTTCACCACGACCTCGGCGTCGGCGACGTTCGGCACGGCGTCCTGCCGGTCGAAGTCGTCGGCGTTCTGCAGGCCGTTCGGCGCTGCGGCCACGACGTCGGTGCTCGCGCCGAAGCGGAGCACCCGCTGACCGTCCGTGCCGACGTACGCATCCAGGAACTGGTCGTCACGGTTGGTGATGACGTTCGTCGTCGACAACGCAGCAGTGTCGAGCATCATCGTCGCGACGCGCTCGGTCTCGAAGAACCGGTAGAGCTGGTCGACCTGCACGTTGAGCATCGTCACCGTGGACGGCGACAGGATGCCGGCGAGCTCGACCGCGAAGGCCTCGTCGACCTCGAGGATGCCGATGTCGGCCTTGAGACGACCGGTCAGCGACACCTCGGACAGGAGCGCCGACGCGATGCCCTGCGGCAGGTTCGCGCCGGACGGGTTCGTGAAGACACGGAGCCCGTGCGCCCGGACGATGTCCGAGATCATGTGCGTCGTCGTCGACTTGCCGTTCGAGCCGAGCACGAAGACGACGCCGTTCGGGAACTGTCGCGTCACGTGCTGGAGGAAGTCCGGCACCAGCTTGAGCACGATGTACCCGGGGTAGGCGGACCCCCCGCCCCGCGCTCTGGCGAGGGCACGGAGGATCCGCCCGATGAGGATCGGGATGAAGAACCGCATCGGCCTACTCGAGGTAGTCGCGCAGCGACTGCGACCGCGACGGGTGGCGGAGCTTCGCCATCGTCTTGGACTCGATCTGACGGATGCGCTCACGCGTCACGCCGAACGTGTCACCGATCTGGTCGAGGGTCTTCGGCTGGCCGTCACCGAGGCCGAAGCGCATGCGGATCACGCCCGCCTCGCGCTCGGACAGGGAGTCGAGCAGGCTCTCGAGCTGCTTCTGCAGCATCGTGAACCCGACGGCGTCGGCCGGGACGACCGCTTCGGTGTCCTCGATCAGGTCGCCGAACTCCGAGTCGCCGTCCTCACCCAGCGGGGTGTGGAGCGAGATGGGCTCGCGACCGTACTTCTGGACCTCGACGACCTTCTCCGGGGTCATGTCGAGCTCGCGGGCGAGCTCTTCCGGAGTGGGTTCGCGACCGAGGTCCTGCAGCATCTGGCGCTGGACGCGGGCCAGCTTGTTGATGACCTCGACCATGTGGACCGGGATGCGGATCGTGCGGGCCTGGTCGGCCATGGCACGGGTGATCGCCTGACGGATCCACCAGGTGGCGTACGTCGAGAACTTGAAGCCCTTGGTGTAGTCGAACTTCTCGACCGCACGGATCAGGCCCAGGTTGCCCTCCTGGATGAGGTCCAGGAACTGCATGCCGCGGCCGGTGTAGCGCTTCGCGAGCGACACGACCAGGCGGAGGTTCGCGCCGAGCAGGTGCGACTTGGCACGCTGACCGTCACGGGCGACCCAGCGGAGCTCGCGCTCCTCGGGCTTCGACAGGCCGGTCGAGTGCTGCAGCTTGTCCTCGGCGAACAGGCCGGCCTCGATGCGCATCGCGAGCTCGACCTCCTGCTCGGCGTTGAGCAGCGCGACCTTGCCGATCTGCTTCAGGTAGTCCTTGACGGGGTCGGCCGTGGCACCCGTGATGGTCGTCGAGTAGACCGGGGCCTCGTCGTCGTCGGACTGGGAGATGACCAGCGCGCCGGCGGCGACCGCTGCGGCGGCGTCCGGCTTGGTGTCCTTCTCGTCGGTCTCGGTGTCGTCGGCGGCGTCGACGTCGGCCTCGGCGGCCGGGGTCTCCTCGTCGAGGTCCTCGTCGTCGGCCTTCTTCTTCGCCTTCGGGGCAGCCTTCTTCGGGGCGGCCTTCTTGGCGGTGGTCTTGGTGGCGCGCTTCTTCGGCGCAGCCGTCCCCTCGGCCTCCGCAGCGCTCTCCGCTGCGGTGCCCTCGGGCTCGGTGTCCTTCGTGGGATCGATCGTCGTGCTCCGGGCAGCCATGCGATCACCTCTCTCGTCGTGCCACGTTCGTGGGGTCGTGGCCTCCCTCGCCGCCCAGGGCCTGCGCCGTGGTCTCACACGTCGTCAGGTCCTACCGTTCCGGGCAGCACTAGGACCCATGTCAAGTCCCCCGGTTTCTGCGGCGCACTGGAGTGCTCCGAGACACAGGAGGCCCGAACGGGTCCGCGTTCATTATTGCACGCTCCGCTTCCGCAGGCGCGCAACGAGTGCAACCCAGAGCGGCCCCACCCGTATTCCGTCCTGCGCGTGGAGTTCCCGGCGTGTCCGCCGTCGGGCGTGCAGGAGCATCACGACACCGATCCCGACCACCACGTACTGCACGGTGAGGGCCAGTCGGAAGTTCGTCCAGGCGAACACGGTCTCCCCCGACGCCCGCGAGGCGACGTCCAGGATCGTGCCGATGAGGAACATCATCACGAACGCCGCCAGGAACCCGCCGACGTTCACCACGCCGTTCGCCGACCCGAGCGACCCGACGGGGTTGAACGAGCGGGCGAAGTCGAACCCGATGAGCGAGCCGGGGCCGCCGATGCCCATCACGACGACGAGCACGA
The DNA here is from genome assembly GCF_040544915.1 of Curtobacterium sp. 1544. Lineage (NCBI taxonomy): Bacteria > Bacillati > Actinomycetota > Actinomycetes > Micrococcales > Microbacteriaceae > Curtobacterium > Curtobacterium sp. 1544. Next base: position 10,842 of record NZ_JBEPKX010000046.1, on the reverse strand, counting down.
CGAGCAGCCAGGTCGGTGGGTGGCCGGGCCACAGCAGGATCGCGGTCCACACCACGGCGAGGGCGACGACGATGCCGAGCACCAGGTTCGAGCGGCGCAGCGGGAACCGGGCGCACAGCACGCCCAGGACAGGCCCGACGACGAAGCCGGTGACGACGATCACCGTGAGGAAGCCGGCGGCCTCGGACGGGGTGTACCCCAGCCCGCGCAGCATCGGCACGCCCCACAGCAGCGAGAAGACCGTGCCGGAGGACTGCGTCACGTAGTGCGACCAGAAGCCGAGCTGCGTGCCCGGACGGCGGAGCGCGTGCCCGAACGTGTGGAACGCACCACGCCAGGAGTGCGGGAGCGGCAACGGGATCGTGTCCGTCCGCACGTGCACCGGGCCGTTCTTCACGAAGACGAACGCGAGCACGAGCCCGACGGCGCTGGCCGCCGCGGCGACACCGAACGCCGGCGACCACCCCGCGGTGTGCAGCAGCACGGCGAACGGGAAGGCGGACAGGATCTGCCCGACCTGCCCGAGGTTGCCCGTCCACTGCGAGATCTGCGGCAGGATCGGCCCGCTGAACCACATCGGCACGAGACGGATCACCGAGATGAACGTCATCGCGTCGCCGGCGCCGACGAGGACGCGCCCCGCGATCGCCGGACCGATGGTCGGTGACACTGCGACGACGGCCTGCCCGACCACCAGCAGCGCGGCGCCGAGCAGCACCAACCGCCGCGGCCCGACCCGGTCGAGCGCGATGCCCACCGGGATCTGCAGTCCCGCGTAGACGGCGATCTGCACCACCGCGAGCGTCGAGAGCACGGCAGCGGACACCGCGAAGCGGTCCTGCGCGTCGACCCCGGAGACGCCGAGGGAGGACCGCTGCACGACAGCCAGCACGTACGCGAGCACCGCGACGCCCCAGACGAGGAAGGCGCGGCGGGAGTTCACCCGGCCAGGCTACCGGGGGCGGCCCCGCCGCCAGGACGGGCTGTGGAGCACGTGACGGGCGAGCACGACGTGTGTCGCGCCTCCAGGCTCAGTCGCCTGCCGGGTCGCCGTCCGGGCGGCGACCGGCCAGGAAGCGTTCGAGTTCGGCCGCGATCGCGTCCGCCGTCGGGACCTGACCGTCGACGCCGGTGAGCGGCGAGGCGATCGGGTTGCCCTCCATGTACGTGTCGTGACGTTCCTCGAGCACGCTCACGAGTCGTTGGAGCTCCTCGTTGCCGGAGACCTGCTCGTCGACGCGGGTCCGGAACTCACGGCCTTCCTCGCGCAGTTCGTCGGAGGGGAAGATCAGGCCCGTGGCGGCGGAGATGCCGGACAGGGCGGCGACCGCGGCGTCCGGGAACTCGGTGTCGGAGAGGTAGTGCGGGACGAGGAGCACGAGCCCGGTGACCTGGGCACCGGTCTCGGAGAGGCGGTGCTCGACGAGGTGCAGCACGTTCGCCGGCGCCTGCGTCTCCGGCTTCCACACGCTCATCTGCTCGACGAGGTCCGCCCGGGTCCCCGAGACGGTCAGGCTGATCGGGCGCGTGTGCGGCACGGGCATCGGGATCGCCTGCACCCAGGTGGTGTCGACGACCTGCAGCTCGGCGGCGAGGTCGGTCACGGCCCGGACGAAGCGGTTCCACTGGAAGTCCGGCTCGTACCCGGAGAGGAACAGGAACGGCTGGCCGATCTCGTCGCGCACGAGGTGCAGCCGCAGCCTCGGGGGCTCGACGGCCGCGATGTGGTCGTGTTCGAAGGTGATCACCGGGCGCCGGGCGCGCCAGTCGAGCAGCACGTCCGGGTCGAACTCCGCGACGAGCTCGGTTTCGAGGCCCTCCAGCACGGCGGTCGTCACCTGCGCCACGGCGGAACCGGCATCGGCGAATCCGGTGAGGCCGGCGACCAGGTGCAGCCCCGCGGGCACGGCCGGCGCGTCCTCGGCGAAGGTGTAGAGCTCCTCGGGGTGGTTCACCGTCCCCATGCTAGGCGGGGCTCCGTGCTCCCCCGTGCGCCGCGGGCACGCCGACAGCGAACACCTGCTGGATAGGGTGGTCGCATGGTCCGACCGACGCTCTCCACCACGACTTCCAGCCCCGCCACCGTCACCGCCGACGTCCTCGTCGTCGGTGTCCGACCCGGAACGGACGGCGGCCCCGCGACCCTGGCTCCGAGCGCCGCCGGCCCCGTGGACGCGCTGACGGACCTCGACCTCGCCTCGATCGGTGCGACCGGCGCCAAGGACCAGCTCGTGCGTCTGCCGGGTACCGGTGTGACCGCGACCGGCATCGCCCTCGTCGGGCTCGGCAGTGCCACCGGCCCTGCGGCGATCCGCGCCGCTGCGGGCAGCGCCGTGCGCCAGCTGCCCACCGTCGCGTCGATCACGCTCGCACTGCCGACCGACTCGGCAGAACTCGTCGACGCCGCGCTCGAGGGCGCCGCCCTGGGTGCGTACTCGTTCGCCCGCCACAAGGGAGCCGGCACCACCGGCCCGACGCGCGGTGACCAGGAGATCACGGTCGTCGCCGCCTCGGACGTCGACGACGCCACCGTCCGCCCCGCGATCGTCGCCGACGCTGCGACGCTCGTGCGCGACCTCGTGAACACCGCGGCCGGCGACCTCGGGCCCGCGGACGTGGCCGACGTCGCACTCGCCCAGGCCGAGGGACTCCCGCTCACCGTCGAGGTCCTCGACGAGACCGCGCTCGAGGAGCAGGGCTTCGGCGGCATCCTCGGCGTGGGACGCGGCTCGGAGCGCCCGCCGCGGCTCGTGGTCGTCCGGTACGCGCCGGAGTCCGCCACGAAGCATCTCGCCCTGGTCGGCAAGGGCATCACGTTCGACTCGGGTGGCCTCTCGCTCAAGCCGGCGGGCTCGATGCTCGGCATGAAGACCGACATGACCGGCGCCGCCACCGTGCTCGCCGCGACCGTGGCCGCCGCCCGCCTCGGACTCGACGTCCGCGTGACCGCGTGGCTCTGCCTCGCGGAGAACATGCCCTCCGGTTCGGCGACCCGCCCCGGCGACGTCCTCACCCTGAAGAACGGCAAGACCGTCGAGGTCACGAACACCGACGCCGAGGGCCGCCTGGTGCTCGGCGACGGCATGGCCGCCGCGTCGCTCGAGCAGCCCGACGCCATCGTCGACGTCGCCACGCTGACCGGTGCGCAGGTCGTCGCGCTCGGCGACCGCACGACCGGCCTGATGGGCAGCGACGACCTCGTCGCGCAGGTCCGGGCCGTCGCCGCGTCGGTGGCCGAGCCGATCTGGCCGATGCCGCTGCCCGAGGAGCTCGACGCCCGACTCGCCAGCGAGATCGCCGACATGGTGAACGCGACGGTGGGCAACCCGGCGGGCGGCATGCTGCTCGCGGGCAAGTTCCTGGAGCGCTTCGTGGGCGAGGGGATCCCGTGGGCGCACCTCGACATCGCCGGGCCGTCCGAGAACAAGGGCGGCGGGTACGGCTGGCTCGGCAAGGGAGCCACGGGCGTCATGGTCCGCACGCTCATCTCGCTCGCAGAAGAGCTCCAGGCCAAGTAGTAGGTTTGACTCCGGCGGGGCAGCGCGCTCGACGTGCCCCCGCCGGAACCAACGGGACGGGACCGGAACCATGCGGTCCGACCGTCGGACGCCGCCGCCGCGGTGTCCAGTGGGGTCCGATCGGCCCCGACACGCACGAGGGAGTTGCACCAGGTGACGGAACAGACTTACGACGTCGTGGTCCTCGGTGGCGGCAGTGGTGGCTACGCCGCTGCGCTCCGGGCCGCCGAGCTCGGGATGAGCGTCGCGCTCATCGAGGGAGACAAGCTCGGGGGGACGTGTCTGCACCGCGGCTGCATCCCGACGAAGGCACTGCTGCACGCGGCCGAGGTCGCCGACGCGACCCGTGATGCCGAGAAGTACGGCGTCGTCGCCGAGTTCGCCGGCGTCGAGGTCCCGAAGGTCATCGAGTACCAGCAGGGCGTCATCAACTCGAAGTACAAGGGTCTCAAGGGCCTCATCAAGGCGCGCGGGATCACCGTCGTCGAGGGCTGGGGCAAGCTCACCTCGCAGAACACCGTGCAGGTCGGCGACCAGACCGTGACCGGCAAGAACATCGTCCTCGCGACGGGTTCCTACTCGAAGTCGCTGCCCGGACTCGAGATCGGTGGTCGCGTGATCACCTCCGAGACCGCCCTGCGCATGGACTACGTGCCGAACAAGGTCGTCATCCTCGGTGGCGGCGTCATCGGCGTCGAGTTCGCCAGCGTCTGGAAGTCCTTCGGTGCCGAGGTGACGATCGTCGAGGCCCTCCCCCACCTCGTCCCCGCCGAGGACGAGTCCATGTCGAAGCAGCTCGAGCGCGCGTTCCGCAAGCGCGGCATCGAGTTCTCGCTCGGGATCCGCTTCCAGGGCGTCGAGCAGCACGAGAACGGTGTCGTCGTCACGCTGGAGGACGGCAAGACCTTCGACGGCGACGTCCTGCTCGTCGCGGTCGGCCGTGGCCCCGTCACCCAGAACGTCGGCTACGACGAGGTCGGCGTGACGATGGACCGCGGGTTCGTCACCACGAACGAGCGCCTCGCCACGAACATCCCGAACGTGTACGCCGTCGGCGACATCGTCCCGGGCCTGCAGCTCGCGCACCGCGGCTTCCAGCAGGGCATCTTCGTCGCCGAGGAGATCGCCGGGCTCAGCCCGGTCATCATCGAGGACAAGAACATCCCGAAGATCACGTACTCCGACCCCGAGGTCGCCTCCGTCGGACTCTCGCAGTCCAAGGCCGAGGAGCAGTACGGCGCCGACAAGGTCGACTCGTACGAGTACAACCTCGCCGGCAACGGCAAGAGCCACATCATCGGCACCTCCGGTTCGGTCAAGGTCGTCCGCGTCGTCGACGGCCCCGTCGTCGGCGTCAGCATGATCGGCGCCCGGGTCGGCGAGCTCATCGGCGAAGCCCAGCTCGCCGTGAACTGGGAGGCGTACCCGGAGGACGTCGCTCCGCTCATCCACGCGCACCCGACGCAGAACGAGGCCCTCGGCGAGGCGTTCCTGCACCTCGCGGGCAAGCCGCTGCACGCCCTGTGAACACCATGACCACCACCACGAACCACCCCTGCGAAGAGGAGTCCACCCGATGAGCGAATCCGTCAACCTCCCGGCGCTCGGCGAGAGCGTCACCGAGGGCACGGTGACCCGATGGCTGAAGAACGTCGGTGACCGGGTCGAGGTCGACGAGCCGCTGCTCGAGGTCTCGACCGACAAGGTCGACACCGAGATCCCGTCGCCGATCGCCGGCGTCGTGGAGGAGATCCTCGTGCAGGAGGACGAGACCGTCGAGGTCGGCACCGCCCTCGTCAAGATCGGCGACGGCTCCGGCTCGTCCGACGGCGGGTCCTCGGACTCCGAGTCGAACGAGGCAGCGGCCGAGGCCGAGGAGCCCGAGGCCGCTCCGAGCACCGAGCAGGAGTCCGAGACCCCCGCTCCGCAGCCGACCGAGCCCGAGCCGGCCCCCGCCGGCGAGACCCAGCCCGCTGCGCCGCAGGCCCCGGCAGCCCCGCCGGCCGCCGCCCCGGTCCCCCAGGCCGCTCCGGTCCCGCCGCCCGCCGCCGCTCCGCCGGCAGCCGTCCCGGCCCCGGCTGCTGCTCCCGCGGCCTCCGCCCCGACCACGACCGCCGCCGTGCCGAACCCGACGCAGGACGCCTCGGCCTCCGGCTACGTCACGCCGCTCGTGCGCAAGCTCGCGAACGAGCAGGGCGTCGACCTGTCGACCGTCACCGGTTCCGGTGTCGGCGGACGCATCCGCAAGGAGGACGTCCTCGCGGCCGCCGCGAAGGCACCCGCCGCCGGTGGTTCGGCTCCGGCCGCAGCACCGTCGGGTCCGTTCGTCGCCGAGGTCTCCCCGCTCCGTGGCACCCGCGAGAAGATGACCCGCCTCCGCAAGGTCGTCGCCGAGCGCGCCGTGCAGTCGATGACCTCGACCGCGCAGCTCACCAGCGTCGTCGAGGTGGACGTCACGAAGGTCGCCCAGTTCCGCGACGCGAACAAGGCCGAGTTCCTCGAGAAGACCGGTTCGAAGCTCTCCTTCATGCCGTTCTTCGCCCTGGCGGCGTCCGAGGCGCTCAAGGCCCACCCGAAGATCAACTCGACCGTGGAGGGCGAGGAGATCGTCTACCCGGAGACCGAGAACGTCTCCATCGCGGTGGACACCGAGCGCGGCCTGCTCACCCCGGTGATCAAGGACGCGGCGTCGCTGAACCTGGCGCAGTTCTCGCAGTCGATCGCGGACCTCGCCGAGCGCACCCGCAACAACCAGCTGAAGCCGGACGAGCTCGCGGGCGGCACCTTCACGCTGACCAACACCGGTTCGCGTGGCGCGCTGTTCGACACCCCAGTGGTGTTCCTGCCGCAGTCGGCGATCCTCGGCACGGGCATCGTCACGAAGCGTCCGGCGGTCGTCAAGGTCGACGGACAGGAGGCGATCGCGATCCGTTCGTTCGTCTACCTCGCGCTGTCGTACGACCACCGGATCATCGACGGTGCGGACGCGTCGCGCTACCTCGTCGCGGTGAAGAACCGTCTGGAGGACGGGAACTTCGGCCCGAACCTCGGGTACTGATCCCAGCACCACCGCACGACCAGCACGACGGAACGGCCCCGATCCCCAGCGGATCGGGGCCGTTCCCGTTCACGATCACCATCATCCGAGCGTGAACACCGCCGCGGCGGTGAGGCCTGCTGCCACGACCGCGCCGACCAGCGCGCGTCGGAACGGGAGTCGTCGGCCGCTGCCGAACGGCACACCGTGTTCGACGAACCGGCGCGCCACGGCGACGAAGCCGTCGGCCGGCTCGGTGGCGTCCGGAGGGACGCCCACCAGCAGCTCGTGCGCCGCCGGTTCCCACCGGACCGGACGTGGCGCCGCGGCCGCGCGCACGTGCGACAGCGCCGCCCGGATCGCCTCGGCTCCGCCGTCGAGCGCCTCGGCGATCGCCTCGTCGACGAGTGGGCGGCCCGGATCGCGGGGGTCTGCACGCTCCCACACCACCCTGGCCGCCAGGAGCAGGACACGGGCACCGTCCTCGTCCGCGCCACGGACGCCGTCCGTCCCGGGCGGTCGGTCGCACAACACGACCGCGCCGGCATCGTCCACCAGCACGTCGTCGAGTCCGGCCGTCCCGATGCGCACCGAGCCCGAGCGCTCGGCCGCCGCGAGTTCGAGGAGCGGCACCGTCAACGTCACCGCGACGCCGGTCGTCGGGGCGCCGAGTGTGTCGAGTGCGGTCGCGAGCGGTGTCCCGATCGGACACTGGACGTCCACTGCGAGGCGCCCGCCGGGCAACCTCCCGATCGCGGTGACGGGGGCGAGGTGACGGCCGACCGCCGTCGCGCGGTCCGCCGCCCAGGCGAGCAGCGGCTGGTCGTCGGTGTCGGACGCGACCCAGCGGACGTGATCGGTGACCATCTGCATGCCGGACAGCCTCACGGGCGGGTGGGTCGTGCCTCCAGGCCGGGTCGTGGTCTGTGGAGAACCCTGTTCGCCCACAGCCGGAGCATCGACGGTCCGGAGATGTCGACAGAAGCCGTATCCTGGGTGCATGGCACGCAGCAGTTCTCAAGGTACGACGGCGAAGGAGCCGGGTCGTCTCAAGCAGATGTACCAGGTCTTCACCATGACCCGTCGGGCGGACCCGAGCTCCGTCTGGTGGTTCGCCCTGGCCTTCGTGGTCCCGGTGGTGTTGGGCGTGCTGCTCGCGCTGCTGCTCCCCGGCCAGAACTGGCTCGCGGTCATCCTCTGGATCGTCGCCGGTGTGCTGCTCGGCGTCCTGCTCTTCCTGATCGTCCTCGGGCGACTGGCCGAGCGAGCCGCGTACTCCCAGATCGAGGGCCAGCCCGGTGCCGTCGGTGCCGTGCTGTCGAATTCGCTCCGCCGGCAGTGGCGTTCGAGCGAGATGCCCGTGGCGGTGCACGGACGCTCGCAGGCCGCGGTCTACCGGGCCGTCGGCCGGCCGGGTGTCGTGCTCATCACCGAGGGCCAGCGGGGCAACCTCAACCGTCAGGTCGACGAAGAGCGCCGCAAGGTCCAGCGCATCGTGCCGAACGTCTCCGTGCACGTGGTCCACGTCGCCTCGGGCAAGGACGGCGACGGTGACGACGCGGTCACGCTGCACAAGCTCCCCCGCGCCATGAACAAGTTCAAGAAGTCGCTCAACCGCAACGAGGTTCTGGCGGTCGCGAACCGCCTCGACTCGCTGACGCAGAGCCCCGCAGCCGCGATCCCGAAGGGCATGGACCCGATGCGTGCCCGCGCCGGCCGTCCGCGCTGACGCACTCCCGCCGCGACGACGAACGCCCCCGACCGTGCCAGGTCGGGGGCGTTCTCGCGTGCGTGGGGGGTGGCGTGGGGCAGTGTGCGAGGTTCCGACGAGTGTGGGAGCCGCGTGGGCTCGCACCATGCCGGGAACCTCGCACACTGCGCCTCGCGTGGCGCAGCGTGGCAGCCCGCGGCGCCCAGCGCCAGCGCGCCCCAGCGCCAGCGCGCCGCAGCGCGAGCGCGCCCGGCGCCGCGCGCTCAGCGGCGGACGAGCACCGTCCCGGCGATCCGGTCGTGCGCCCCGCGGCTGTCGCGGTCGATGATCAGCGCCGGCACGATCAGGCACAGCAGGACCGTCCGGACCACCGGGCGCCAGACGCCGACGTAGCCGCCGCGCATCGGCACGACCCGGAGTCCGACGCAGATGTGGCCGAACGACCCGGACAGCAGGCAGATGAACAGGACCTGGAGCGCCGCGAAGATCGCGATCTGGATCCACGAGTGCGCGATGTCACCGGAGCCGTTCACCGGCGACCACACCCCCGTGACGTAGGCGACCAGGTCGGCCAGGGCCCCGTCGATGAGCAGCGCGACGATCCGCCGGCCGATGCGACCGACGCTGCGCGGGCCCTCCTCGGGGAGTCCGAGGTCCTTGCCCGGCCAGCCGTCCGGGTGTGCAGAGGACGCGGGGGGCGGAGTGGTGCTGCGGGCCATGCCCCAAGCGTAGGCGACCGCGCCGGGGCCGACACCGACCGCAGCCCCGACGGCACCGACCCCAGCCCCGCCGGCGCCACCAGCAGATACCGACTCGCCCACCACCCCCGACGTAACACGGACGAAACAATCCAGTCATGTCCGGGAAACTCGGTGTCAATAGCCTCTTCGGAGGGTGCACCCGCGGCACCTCCACATCACCCAAACCCCCAGGAGATCGACACACATGTTCAGCGATTCCTCCGAGGTCCTGGCCTTCATCAAGGACACGGACGTCAAGTTCCTCGACATCCGCTTCACCGACCTGCCCGGCGTGCAGCAGCACTTCAACATCCCGGCATCCACGGTCGACGAGGACTTCTTCTCGGTCGGTCAGCTCTTCGACGGCTCCTCGATCCGCGGTTTCGCGTCGATCCACGAGTCCGACATGCAGCTCATCCCTGACGTGACCACGGCGTACATCGACCAGTTCCGCGCCGAGCGCACGCTGATCATGATCTTCGACATCTACAACCCGCGGAACGGCGAGATCTACGGCCGTGACCCGCGCCAGGTCGCCAAGAAGGCGGAGAAGTACCTCGCGTCGACGGGCATCGCGGACACCGCATTCTTCGCCCCCGAGGCCGAGTTCTACATCTTCGACGACGTCCGCTACTCGGTCACCCAGAACCAGTCGTTCTACTCGGTCGACTCCGAAGAGGGCGCCTGGAACACCGGCCGTGAGGAAGAGGGCGGCAACCTCGCCAACAAGACCCCGTACAAGGGCGGCTACTTCCCCGTGTCGCCGGTCGACAAGACGGCCGACCTCCGCGACGACATCACCCTCAAGCTGATCGAGGCGGGCTTCGAGCTCGAGCGTTCGCACCACGAGGTGGGCACCGGCGGCCAGCAGGAGATCAACTACAAGTTCGACACGATGGTCCACGCCGCGGACGACATCCTGAAGTTCAAGTACATCGTCAAGAACACGGCGGACCAGTGGGGAAAGGTCGCCACGTTCATGCCGAAGCCGCTCTTCGGCGACAACGGCTCGGGCATGCACACCCACCAGTCGCTCTGGTCGGACGGCAAGCCGCTGTTCTACGACGAGAACGGCTACGGCGGCCTCTCGGACCTCGCGCGCTGGTACATCGGCGGCATCCTGAAGCACGCCTCGGCGCTGCTCGCCTTCACGAACCCGTCGATCAACTCGTACCACCGCCTGGTGAAGGGCTTCGAGGCGCCGGTCAACCTGGTCTACTCGGCCGGTAACCGCTCCGCCGCGATCCGCATCCCGATCACCGGCACGAACCCGAAGGCCAAGCGCATCGAGTTCCGCGCGCCGGACGCCTCGGGCAACCCGTACCTCGCCTTCGCGGCGCAGCTCATGGCGGGCCTCGACGGCATCCAGAACCGCATCGAGCCGCACGAGCCGGTCGACAAGGACCTCTACGAGCTCCCCCCGGAGGAGGCCAAGGGCATCCCCCAGGTCCCCGGCTCGCTCGACGAGGCCCTCGACGCGCTCGAGGCGGACCACGAGTTCCTCACGAAGGGCAACGTCTTCACCGAGGACCTCATCCAGACCTGGATCGACTACAAGCGCGAGAACGAGATCCTCCCGCTGGCCCAGCGCCCGCACCCGTTCGAGTACGAGCTCTACTTCGGCGTCTGATCCTCGCTGAACGCACGAAGGCCCCGCACCGGTTCCCGGTGCGGGGCCTTCCGCGTTCCGTGCGTGTCGGCCGGCGGTCGTGCAGTGAAGGTGACCGCCTGGAGGCGGGGGGGGGGGGGGGGGCGGGGGGGCCCCCCCCCCCCCCCCCCCCCCACCCCGGCCCCCCCCCCGGGCCCGGCCGGGCGGGGGGGGGGGCGGGCGCCGCG
>NZ_JBEPKX010000045.1:0-16446 GCF_040544915.1 Curtobacterium sp. 1544 | reverse complement strand
CGCGCCGCCCCGTGGGGGGGTTGTTCTTAATTTCTGGGCGTTGGCCTTGTGGGGGGGGGGGGGGGCCCCCCCCCCGCGCCTCCAGTCCGATGTGCGGTCGCGATCCGTCATGCGGTCGCGACCGCGTCTAGACTGACGGGACACACACGGGAGTCCGGGATCGCCGGGCTGAGAGGGAGCGAGTGGCGCTCCGACCGTCGAACCTGATCCGGATCATGCCGGCGCAGGGAGGAGTCCAGGACCATGTCCACACGCACGTCACCCGCTGTTCCGTCCACCCCCATCAGGCGCTCGCTGCGCTGGCGGGTCGTCGACATCGTCGTCGCGAGCGTCCTCGCCGTCGCGATCGGTGTCGTGTTCAAGCTCTGGGAGTTCGGCTACGAGCCGATCAGCGCCGTCGCGGCACTGGTGCTGCCGGGCACGCAGGCGCTGTTCGGCGGCGTGTGGCTGCTCGCCGGGCCGGTCGTCGCGATCGTCGTCCGCAAGCCCGGCGCCGCGCTGTACGCCGAGATGGTGGCTGCCTCGGTCGAGGCGCTGCTCGGCACGCAGTGGGGTTGGCTCACGCTCGAGGCCGGCCTCGTGCAGGGCCTCGGCGCCGAGATCGTCCTGGCACTGTTCCTCTACAGGGTCTACCGGCTGCCGGTCGTCGTGCTCGCCGGCGCCGCGGCCGGGCTCGCACTCGGCCTGAACGACACGTTCCTCTGGTACCCGGGCCTCGACGTCGCGTTCAAGGTCGTCTACGTCGTGTCCGCGATCGTGTCCGGCGCGGTGATCGCCGGTGTCGGGTCGTGGCTCCTGGTCCGTGCGCTCGCCGCGACGGGCGTGCTGTCCTCGTTCGCCGCGGGCCGTGAGCACTCCAGGCGCGGGACCCGCGCCGTCGCGTGACCACCGCAGCCGCACGGATCACCTTCTCCGACTGGGGGTGGCGGTACGCGGAACGTGACGCCTGGGCCGTCCGGGGTGTCGACCTGACTGTCGAGCCGGGGGAGCGCGTCGCGATCGTCGGGCCCTCCGGCGCCGGCAAGTCCACGCTGCTCCGGGCCGTCGCCGGTGTGCTGCCCGACGAGCCCGACCCCGACGACGACACCGCCGCGGCCGTCCAGGGCACGGTCCTGGTCGACGGTGCCGAGCCCCGCGCCGTCCGCGGGCGCGTCGGCCTCGTCATGCAGGACCCCGAGGCGCACACGGTGATGTCCCGCATCGGTGACGACGTGGCGTTCGGGTGCGAGAACGCCGGTGTCCCGCGGGACGAGATCTGGCCGCGGGTGCGGTCGGCCCTCGACGTCGTCGGGCTCGACCTGGCGCTCGACCGGTCCACCACGATGCTGTCCGGCGGGCAGCGGCAGCGGCTCGCGCTGGCCGGCGTGCTCGCGATGCGTCCGGGAGCCCTCGTGCTCGACGAACCCTGTGCCAACCTCGACCCCTCCGGCGTCGTCCAGGTGCACGACGCCGTGCGGGCGCTGCTCGACGAGACCGGGTGTTCGTTGCTCGTGGTCGAGCACCGCATCGGCACGTGGCTCGACCTGGTCGACCGGCTCGTGCTGCTCGAACCGGCGGGCGGCGTCGTCGCGGACGGGGCCCCGGCCGAGGTCCTCGCGGCGCACGGTCCGGCCCTCACCGCTGCCGGGGTGTGGGTGCCCGGCTCCGAACCCGCGCGTGGTTCGGCCCGCCGCGGCGCCCGCACGGCCGTGGGCGGCGTGCTGCTCGAGGCGCGCGGCCTCGGGACCGCCCGGGGCAAGCGGCAGCGGGTCGGCACCGGGATCGACCTCGACGTCCGCGCCGGCCGGGTGCTCGCCGTGACCGGTCCGAACGGCATCGGCAAGTCGACCCTCGGCCTCACGCTCGCCGGACTCCTCCGCCCCGCCGACGGCGCGCTCCGAGCCACCCCCGCGCTGGCGGACGGTGCCGGTGACGTCCCCGCGGCGTGGAGCAGCCGGCAGCTCGCCGCCCGGATCGGCACGGTGTTCCAGGACCCCGAGCACCAGTTCGTCGCCCGCACCGTGCGGGAGGAACTCGCCGTCGGCCCCCGGGCGCTCGGTACCGAGGACGTCGACGAGCGGGTCGACGAGCTCCTCGACGCGTTCGGGCTCGCGCACCTCGCGGACGCCAACCCGTTCACGCTGTCCGGTGGGGAGCAGCGGCGGCTGGCGATCGGGACGGTCATCGCCTCCCGGCCGCCCGTCGTCGTGCTCGACGAACCGACCTCGGGGCAGGACCGTGCGACCTGGCAGGCCGTCGTCGACCGGCTCGGCGAACTCGCCGACACCGGCACCGCGATCGTGGCGGTGACGCACGACCAGGACCTCGTGCGCGCACTCGACGCCGACGAGGTCGTGCTCGGGGCAGCGGGTGCGCGACCCGTCCTGCGCGACCCGGCCACGGGGGTGCGACGGTGACCGCCCCGGGGACGTCGGCCGGTCTGCCCGGGCGATCCGTGCCTCCAGGCGGGGCCGACGGAACCACGCGCGCACGCGGGGTCCGCGGTGTCCAGCCGGTGGCGTCGCTGCTGGGCGTCCTCGCGCTCGGCGTGTGCCTCGTGTTGAGTCTCGACGTCGTGTCCGCGGCCGTCGCGCTCGTGCTCGAACTCCTGCTCCTGCCGCTCCTGCGGATCCCGCCGCGCACCCTGTTGCTGCGGACGTCACCGGTGCTGGTCGCCGTGCCGCTGACCGCGCTGAGCATCGCGCTGTACGGGCGGCCCTCGGGGCGTTCCTGGTTCGACCTCGGGTTCGCGCACGTCACCGATGGATCGCTCGAACTCGCGCTCGCCACGGCGCTGCGCGTCCTGGCGGTCGGGCTGCCCGCGGTGGCGTTGTTCGTCCGCGTCGACCCGACGGACCTCGCAGACGGGCTCGCACAGCTGCTGCGGCTGCCGGCCCGGTTCGTGCTCGGTGCGCTCGCGGCCATCCGGATGACGACGCTCCTGGGGGACGACTGGCGACAGCTCGGCATGGCCAGGCGTGCGCGTGGTGTCGCCGACACCGGGCGGCTGCGGCGCGGGGCGTCGATGGCGTTCGCGCTGCTCGTGCTGGCGCTCCGGCGCGCGACGACCTTGGCGGTGGCGATGGAGTCACGCGGCTTCGGTGCTCCTGGTCGGCGGACGTGGGCGCGGACCGCTCGGTTCGCGGGGCCGGAGTGGGCGATGATCGTTGTGCTCGTCGGCATCGGGGTCGTGTCGATCGCGGTCGCCGTGGGTGCGGGGACGTGGCGTGTCTGAGGTGTCGGCGCGGCCGGCCGCCGACCGGGTCGCCGGGCTCGCCGCCGCGGCGGCGGGGGCCGCGACGGCCTCGGGTGCGCGGCTCGTGGTGCTCGTCGACGGGCGGTCCGGAACCGGCAAGACCACGCTGGGGGACTCCCTCGCGCACCGGCTCGGTGCGCAGATCGTCCACCTCGACGACGTCTACCCCGGGTGGGACGGGCTGCAGGCCGCCGCGCAGGCGGTGGTGACGGACGTCCTGGGGCAGCCGTCGGGCTACCGGCGCTGGGACTGGGCGGCCTCGCGACCGGCCGAGTGGACAGCCGTGGACCCGGCACGGCCGATCGTCGTCGAAGGATGCGGTGCGCTCTCCCGGGCATCCGCGCCGCTCGCGGCGCTGCGGGTGTGGCTCGAGGCCGACGACGACACCCGGTGGGCGCGCGCGATCGGGCGCGACGGCGAGTCCTTCGCGCGCGAGTGGGACCGGTGGGCTGCGCAGGAGGCGGTGTTCATCGCGGCGGAGCGGCCGGCGGAGCTCGCGGACGTGGTGCTGCGGACCTGAGCGCTGCCATACTGGCGACGTGACGATGGCGCAGCCCGTCATCGGGCGTGAGCGGGAGACCGCGGTCCTCCGGGATGCGCTCCGTGCCGTGGCGAGCGGTGGCTCTGCGTTCGTGGTCGACGGCGAAGCCGGCATCGGCAAGTCGTCACTGGTCGCCGACGCGATCGCGTCCGCGGACACCCTGGGCGTGCGGACGATCACGACCACCGGCACCCTGGCCGAGTCGGCCGAGCCGTACGCCGCGCTCCACATGCTCCTGTACCCGTTGCGCGGCGGCATCGCCGACCTGCCGGGACCGCAGCGACGCGCGTTGGACGTGGCGTTCGGGGTCGTGAACGGTGTCCAGCCCTCGCCGCTCCTCGCCGGACTCGCGGCACTCACACTGCTCTCCGACGCGGCCGCCGAACGCCCGCTCCTGGTCGTCGTCGAGGACCTGCACTGGATCGATGCGCCCTCCGAGTGGGCGCTCCGGATGATGGCCCGCCGTGTCGGTGAGGACCCGGTCGTCATGGTCATGACGACCAGGAACACCGACCTGACGGAGACCCTTGGCCTCCGGCGCCTGCACCTCGCCCCGCTCGACGACTCGGCGGCCGGTGCGCTGCTCGACCGGATCCCCGGATCGCCCAGGGGGCAGGCTCGACGCGACCTCGTGCTCCGCGCCGAGGGCAACCCCCTGGCGCTGTACGAACTCGGTCGGTCGGCATCGGCGGACAGAGCCCGCGAGCGCCCCGTCGTGGGGAGGGTCGAGCAGGAGTTCGCCGCTCGGTACGCCGAACTGGACCAGTCCGTCCGGTTGGCGATCCTCGCGGTGGCGTTGTCCGGGGGCAGCAGTGCCGAGGAAGCGGCGCGGGTGGCCGCTCGGGCCATCGGCAGGTTCCCGGCGCCGACGTGGACGGAGCAGGCGTCGGCGTCCTCGCTCCTCGAGTGGGTCGCTCCTCGTGCGATCCGGTTCCGGCACCCGCTCGTGCAGTCGGCGGTCCTGGCGACGGCGCCGGCGTCCGCGCGCACCGCGGTCCTGCGGTCGCTCGTGCTCGAGCACGAGGACGATCCGGCGCGGACCGTCTGGTGGCGTGCCGAGCTCGCCGCCGGTCCCGATGATCCCCTCGCCGACGAGATCGCCGCGCTCGGCGGGGAACGGACGGCGATGTCCGACCCGTTCGCCGCGAGCCGGGCGTACGAGCGGGCGGCCGAACTGACGTCGGACGTGGCCCGGCGCGTCGAGCGGCGCATCGTCGCGGCCGAGCTCGCCGGACTGTCCGGCAGGATCTCGGACGCGTCGATCCTCGTGCAGCGAGCACGCGACGAGGCGCCCGACCGGCTGCTCGCGGCGCGTGCGGCGTGGGTCGCCGAGACGCTGCCCACCGGCAGGACGGGGCTCGCCGTGGGCGACCTCGGGCCGGCGCTGCACGCGGTCTCCGAGATGCAGGCGGCCGGCGGGGTCGAACACGCCAGCGCTGCGCTGCTGTACCTCGCTGCGATCGCCTGGGACCACACCGCAGAGGCGAACCCCGGGGACCCGATGCTCGTCGTCATCGACGCCCTCGCGCTCCCCGACGACGATCCGCGGGCGATCCTGCTGGCCGCCCGGACCGAACCGGTGGCACGCGGGGACCGCGTGCTGGAGCTCGCGCTCGCGGCGGCTCCGGCGGCCACGGACGAGGACTCCGCCTGGCTCCTCGGGTACGCGCTCAACCTCGTGGGCGAGATCGACACCGCCCGTGTCCTGCTCGACCGCGCGCTCGCGAGCATGCGGGCGCGTGGCGAGCTGCGGACGTTCCCGCAGGCGCTCATGGGCACCTCGATGACGACGTACCTCGCCGGGGACGTCGCGAGGGCCCGTGTCCTCGCGGAGCAGGCCGCATCGCTCGGTGGTGACCTGGGAGACGCCGGGTTCTCAGCCGCGGCACGGTGCGCGCTCGCCTGGTTCGACGCCCTCGAGGGAGCGGAACCGGACGTCGAGCGGATCGCCGGCGGGACCGCTGCCGGGGCCCAGGTCCTCCGCTCCAGTGCGATGCGCGCGACGCTCCTCGGCGCCGCCGGGGCAGCGTTCCTCGTCTCTGGTCGCGCGACGGACGCCCTCGAACGCCTCCGGTGCCTCTTCGACGCCGACCACGACGCCTTCAACCCGTCGTTCGCCGTCATGACCTCCCACGACTACGTCGACGCCGCGTTGGAGTCGGGCAACCGTGCGGACGCCGAGCAGCGGTTGGCGGACCTCGAGCAGCTCCACGCGCGCTGGCACGCGCCCATGGTCCGCACGGCGATCGACTACGCCCGGCTCGCACTCGCCCCCGATGACGAACTCGAGGCCGCGTGGGCGACCCTGCAGCACGAGCGCTGGCCGATGCCGTACCTGCGGGCCCGTGCGCTCCTCCGGCTGGGCGGCCGTCTGCGTCGTGCGGGCCGGAACGACACCGCCCGAGCCGTGCTGCACGCCGCCCTGGACGGGTTCGAGGCGATGCCCGCACCGGCGTGGGCAGACCGTGCGCGTGGCGCCATCCGGGCCACCGGCGAGCGGCTGCCGGCGTCCGGACGCCGCAGCGTCGAGCTCCTCACCCCGCAGGAGCTCCGCGTCTGCGAGCTCGCCGCCCGGGGGATGAGCAACCGGGCCATCGGCGAGCACCTGTTCGTGTCGCCGAGGACGGTGGGCGCCCACCTGTACGCGGCGTTCCAGAAGCTCGGGATCTCGACGAGGCAGCAGTTGCCGACGGTCCTGGTGACGCCGAACGCGGTGCCGGCCACGCCGTCCGCCGCGCTGCCGTCCCCGCCACCGGTCGACCCGTCCGCCGAGCCGTCGGTCGGTGACTAGGTCACGCTCTGGGAGATCTCGGTCATCGTGACCGATGTGCCCCGCCGGCCCCGGCCCTAGCGTCACGGACGGGAGCCCACGCTCCCGCCACCGACACAGGTCCACGGCACCGGCCGCGGACCGGGAAGCGACGCACCGTGCCCGGATCACCCACCATCGTCCTCGTCCACGGAGCCTTCGCCGACGCCGCCAGCTGGGCGCCCGTCACGGAGCTGCTCCTCGACCACGGCTTCGACGTCCTCGTCCCGCCCGTGTTCAACCGCAGCCTGTCCGGCGACGCGGCCTACATCAAGTCCTTCGTCGAGCAGATCGACGGACCGGTCCTGCTCGCCGGGCACTCCTACGGGGGCGCGATCCTCACCGTCGCGGGCGTCGCGGAGAACGTCGTGGGTCTCGTCTTCGTCGCCGCCTACGCACTCGAGGAGGGCGAGAGCCTCGGCGCCCTCCAGGGCGGCTTCCCCGACAGCGACCTCGCCGCGAACCTCGTCTACGCGCCGTATCCCGTCGAGGGTGCCGAGCCCGGCACCGACGTCTCCGTGGCCATCGACGCCTTCCCGGCGGTCTTCGCGGGCGGCCTCGACCTCGAGAAGGCCAAGGTCCTCGCCGTGTCGCAGCGCCCGCTGTCCGCGGTCGCGTTCGGTGAACCCGCGTCCATCGCGGCGTGGAAGACCAAGCCGTCCTGGGGCATCGTCTCCAGCGCGGACCACACCATCAACCCGGACGTCGAGCGGTTCGGCTACCAGCGCGCCGGCGTCCGCAAGGTGATCGAGATCGACGGACCGCACCTGGTGATGCAGACGCACCCCACCGAGGTCGCGGCGTTCATCACCGACGCCGTCGCCGAACTCGGCTGACCACCCATCGACACCACGACCGCAGAACACGCACAGGAGCAACCATGGGTTACGTGACCACCGACGACGGTGCAGAGATCTACTTCAAGGACTGGGGCAGCGCCGACGCGCAGCCCATCGTCTTCCACCACGGCTGGCCGCTGTCCTCCGACGACTGGGACGCGCAGATGCTGTACTTCCTGGCCGAGGGCTTCCGGGTCATCGCGACCGACCGACGCGGGCACGGCCGCTCGTCGCAGATCGGCACCGGTCACGACATGGACCACTACGCGAGCGACGTGTCCGCAGTCGTCGAGCACCTCGACCTGCACGACGCCGTCCACATCGGCCACTCGACCGGTGGCGGCCAGGTCGCCCGCTACGTCGCGAAGTACGGCCAGCCGCAGGGCCGGGTCGCCAAGGCAGTCCTGGTGTCCGCCGTGCCGCCGCTGATGGTGAGAACGGAGGCGAACCCCGAGGGCACCGACATCTCGGTCTTCGACGGGTTCCGCCAGGCGCTGGCCGCCAACCGGGCCGAGTTCTTCCAGGCCGTTGCCTCCGGCCCGTTCTACGGCTTCAACCGTGACGGCGTGACGCCGTCGGAGCTGGTCATCGCGAACTGGTGGCGGCAGGGCATGACGGGCAGTGCCCTGGCCCACCACGAGGGCATCAAGGCCTTCTCGGAGACGGACCAGACCGAGGACCTGCGAGCCATCACCGTGCCCGTCCTCGTCCTGCAGGGTGACGATGACCAGGTCGTGCCGTACCGGGACGCGGCCCTGAAGCAGTCCGAACTGCTCAGCGACTCCACGCTCAAGATCTACGAGGGGTACCCGCACGGCATGCTGACCACGCACGCCGACGTCATCAATCCCGACATCCTCGCGTTCATCCGCAGCTGACCGCTGATGTGCGTGCCGGGGTGCGGCCAGGCGTGGCCGCGCCCCGGTGCGCCGTCCCGGGTGCGAGTGCGGGAGCGGTGGCCGTTGCGGTTGCGGTTGGATGGTCCACGTGAGCAAGCAACTGCCTGCCCGGATCCTCCGGGCTCCGCGTCGATTGCGCCTGGCGATGCAGGTCGGGTCCGCCATCGCCGTCGCGGTGGCCGTCACGCTGCCGCTCGCACAACGGAGCGCCTGGCCGGTCAGTGCAGCACTGCTGGTGGCAGCGTCGCTCGTGCTGTCCCGTGGGGTGCGTGCCCGGGTCGAGCTGCGGGGCGACGAGCTGGTGGTGCGGGACTACACGTTCTCGACGCGGATCGCCCGTGACCGCATCCTGATGGTGCACCGGTTCCCGTCGATCGACTGGCGGGGCGCGGACGGGATCCCTCGCGAGACCCTGGTCAACGCGTTCAACCCGCAGCGGCTGGACTCCTTGGGCCCGACCGATGCGGAGCTCGACCAGATCCGCGAAGTGCTCGAGCGCTGGCTGACGGGCGCCGACGCGCACCACGATGCGACGCGAGGGATCACCGGCGCGGGGGAGCGACCAGCCGGGACCGTCACCTGACACCCACGGTCGACGCTGACGTCCGGGCCGCGTACGACGCATTCCTGCTCGGAGCACCCCTGCCGGGGAGAGAACGCGGCTGATCCTCACCAGCGGCTCGACGATCTTCCGGGCGATGCAGTGCTCAGCGCCCCGGAATCACCTCGAGACGACGGAGGTGCTGTGCGACCTCGACACGACTCGAGAAGCCGATCCGGTCGAGAGCGCCCACTGCGACGACCTTGGGCCACTCTTCGCCGTCGAACAGGACGTACCGGAGCCCCGAGGGCAGGTCCGGCCCGTGGTCGTCCGTGACGACAACGCCCTGCAGCCCCACGAGGTGTCCGGAGCCGCTCGCGTAGTGCACCCGGTCACCGACGACGGGCAGGATGACGGTGTCCGCCTCCGGTTCGTCGGTGTCGCGTTCGATCACCGAGGGCGCGGCCATCGCGAGTGCCACCCCACCCCAGGTGACGGCGGAGATCCGTGTTGCCCCCGTTCCGTCCCACGCAGTGCGCAAGGTTCGGAGCCGTCGTACGTCGTGCTCGATCATCGGGTCGCCTTCGGGTCGGCTTCTCGCAGCCTCGGGTCAGGCTGTTCCCCGGACCGTACTGCCGTTCGGGCGTGGGTTGCGAGAGTTCCTCGATGACTTTGCGGGAAGCAGCAACGCTACGGCGACACCGCTGCCGGGGGAGCCTGTTCTCCGGGCGGTGAGCTGTTCCGGCGCTGGCCGACCCGTTACCGTGAGCGCATGAGCGACCAGCAGCAGCGGCGGAACCCCTGGTGGGCGGTTGCCCTCGTGTTCGTGTTCGGCGGGTTCCTGTCCCTCGTCGCCGGCAGGATGCTGCCGTGGCAGGACCAGGATCGCCGGGATCCCGACTACTGACCCGGGCGCCCGAGTCTCGCGCGCACTGCCCCGAGTCTCGCGTGAGCTGACAGTTCTCGGGCCCCGGAGCGCGAGAACTGTCGCTCAGCCCGAGACTCGCCCAGCCGCGCTAGCGCCGGCCCGCTCCGCCCGCCGCGCCGCAGCCACCGGATCCACCGCGAACACCGCCGCCGCGATCGAGAGCACCGCGTACACCCCGAGGTACCCGCACAGGATCCACGGCGAACCCCCACCGAGCTCGACGAACACGGCGGCCAGCAACGGCGTCAGCCCGACGGAGAAGATCGACCCGATCTGGTACCCGAGCGACATCCCCGAGTAGCGCCGACCGGTCGGGAACTGCTCGGCGAACCAGGCGGCCTGCGGCCCGTAGATGCTGTCGTGGAACACGCACATCCCGATCAGGGCCACGAGCGGCAGGAGTACGAGCGGCCCCGCGTCGAGGAATGCGAAGAACGGCCAGATGAGCACGGCGATCCCCACCGCCGACCATATCGTCAGGACACGCCGGCCGACCCTGTCGGACAGCCACCCCCAGAACGGCGTCGACACGAGCGACACCGCGGAGATGACGAGCACGGCCTGGAGCCCGGCGGCCGACCCTTCCTCGCCGCGTTTCGCCAACAGGTACGTCAGCGAGTACGTCGTCAGGATCGAGTAGAGCGCGGGCTGCACGAGCCGCAGCCCGGCGGTGACCAGGATCGACCGCGGGTGCTTCCGGATCGCCTGCCAGACCGGGAACCGCTCGATGTTCCCGGAAGCGCGCAGCTCCTGGAAGACGGGCGCGTCCTGCACACCGAGTCGGATCACGAGCCCGACGGCGACGATCACGGCGGAGAACAGGAACGGCAGCCGCCAGCCCCAGGCCAGGAACACCTCGTTGCCGAGCAGCGTCCGCACGAGCGTGAAGACACCGGTCGCGAGCAGCATCCCGCCCGCCGACCCCATCTGTGTGAACGCCCCGAACAGGCCGCGGTGTCGCTCCGGCGCGTGCTCGACGGACAGCAGCGCCGACCCGCCCCACTCCGCCCCTGCGGCGACGCCCTGCAGCAGCCGCAGGAACACGAGTGCGACGACCGCGCCGACGCCGATGGTCGCCGCAGAGGGCACGACACCGATCAGCGTCGACGCGATCCCCATCAGCACGAGCGACGCGACGAGCAGCTTCTTCCGCCCGATCCGGTCACCCAGGTGACCGGCGATGATCCCGCCGAGCGGCCGGGCGACGAACCCGACGCCGTAGGTCGCGAACGACGCGATCACGCCGACGGCCGGCGTCACGGTCGGGAAGAAGGTGGGCGCGAAGACGAGCGCGGACGCGGTCGCGTACAGGTAGAAGTCGTAGTACTCGACGGTCGTGCCGACGAAGGACGCCAGGGCGACACGACGGCGGGTCGCGTTGGTGGACGGTGCGGTGGAACGGACTGGAGGCGCGGCTGCGGTTGTCGGGTTCGGCACCCTCAGGAGCATGGTCGGGTCCCGCAGTGCGTGGAACACCCGGCGTAACGCGAGGTCACGTCATGGCCTCCGGTGACGCCGCGACGGGGAACATGGAACGCATGAGCGATGCACCGAACCGCCCGCTGCGCTTCGCGGCCTTCGTCATGAACACGACGTCGCACATCCAGCACGGGCTGTGGCGCCACCCGGACGCCCGCCAGACGGACTTCGACGACGTGACGCTGTGGACCGACCTCGCGAAGACCCTCGAGCGCGGGAAGTTCGACGCGATGTTCTTCGCGGACGTCGTCGGCACGTACGGCCCGGCGCGCGGCGACTACTCGACGAACCTCCGCGAGGGACTGCAGATCCCCTCAAACGACCCGTCGGTGCTGCTCTCCGCGCTCGCCGTGTCGACGGAGCACCTCGGGCTCGCGTTCACCTCGAGCGTCATCCAGTCGCACCCGTTCGACTTCGCCCGCAAGGTCTCCACGCTCGACCACATCACCCGGGGCCGGATCGGCTGGAACGTCGTCACGAGTGCGCTCGACAGCGCCGCCCGGAACTTCGGGCAGGACCGCCTCGAGGAACACGACGAACGCTACGTCTGGGCCGAGGAGTACCTCGAGGTCTGTGCGAAGCTCTGGGAGGGTTCCTGGGAGGACGGCGCCGTGCTGAAGGACCCGGTGCTCGGGTACGCGGACCCGTCGAAGGTGCACCGCATCGACCACCACGGGAAGCGCTACGACGTGCAGGGCCCTCACCTGTCCGCGCCGTCACCACAGCGGACGCCCGTGCTCTTCCAGGCGGGGTCCTCGCCGGCCGGGCGGGCCTTCGCCGCGCGGAACGCCGAGGCCCAGTTCATCCTCACCTCGAACCGGGACGCCACCGAGCAGCTCATCCGCGAGACCCGCGACCTCGCCCAGGCAGCCGGGCGCCGGCGGGAGGACATCGCCTTCTTCCTCGGGCTCACCTTCATCACCGGGTCCACCGAAGCCGAGGCGAAGGCCAAGGAAGCCGAGATCGACGAGTACCTCGCGGCCGACGGATTCCTGGTGCACTCGAACCTCGGCTTCGACCCGGACACCGGCGAAGCACTCGACCCGGACACCCCGCTGTCCGAGGTCCGCACCCACGCCGGACAGTCGCACCTGCAGTGGCTCCGCGAGGCCGCCGGGGACCGCGAACCCACGATCGCCGACCTCGCCCGCCTGTCGGCCAAGCTCCGCGCCCGGGTGGTCGGGACGCCCGAGCAGATCGCCGACGAACTCGCCGACTGGCAGCGCGCCGGCGTCGACGGGGTGAACGTCATCAACTGGACGCTCCCCGGGTCCTACGAGGAGTTCGTCGACCACATCGCGCCGACCCTGCAGGATCGCGGGCTGATGCAGTCCGAGTACCGCGAGGGGACCCTGCGCGAGAAGCTCTTCGGGCACGCGCAGCTGCCGGACTCCCACCCGGCAAGGCGCTGGCGCCGCGCGTTCACGGGCGGCGCGAGCGGCGTCGCGGAGGCCGCACGTGCCGTGGAGGTGACCGCATGACGGCGGCGACCTCGACCGACGGGCGCGGGACGGGCCTCCCGGCCGACCGCCTGGTCACCCTGCGGGCGCGATTCGCACCCGTGTTCGCGACCATCCGCGACGGCGCGGTCGAGCGTGAGCTCGCCTCTGGAACCCCTGGTGACCGGCCGATGCCGCACGACGAGGTCCGCGCGCTCGCCGACGCCGGGTTCGGGCGGCTGCGCGTGCCGGAGGACCGCGGTGGCTTCGGCGTGACCCTGGTCGAACTCGCGCACCTCGTGGCCGACCTGGCGGCCGCTGACTCGAACATCGCGCACCTGTGGCGCGGGCACTTCGGCTACACCGAGCTGGTGCTCCTCCGACCCGACTCCGCGTCGCGCGACGAGTGGCTGCAGCGGATCGTCGACGGAGCGATCGTCGGGAACGCGACCTCGGAGCGGACCGGGACGACGCTGGCGGACATCTCGACGACGGTGACGCCTGCCGGTCCCGGGTCGCTCCGACTGGACGGACGGAAGTTCTACTCGACGGGCACGCTCTACGCCGACTGGATCTACCTGGCCGCGGACCGCTCCGGCGACCGCGTCACGTTCGCCGTGCCGGTCGACGCGCCCGGCGTGACGAGCGTCGACGACTGGGACGGCTTCGGGCAGCGGCTCACGGCGTCGGGGACGACGGTCTTCTCGGGCGTGAGCATCGATCCTTCCGTGGTGTCGGCCTACAAAGACGCACCGTTGTCGCACATCCAGGCCTTCTACCAGCTGTACCTGCTGGCCGTGCTCGCGGGGATCGGGCAGGCGGTCGTCGACGATGCCGTGGCGTTCGTGCGACCGCGGACCCGGACGTACATCCACGCGAACGCCGCCCGGCCGGGGGACGATCCGCAGGTGCTCGCGGTCCTCGGGCGGCTCTCCGCCGGGGCGTTCACCGCCCGCTCGCTCGTCGTCGCCGCGGCGGGACTGCTCGACGAGGTCGTCGCGACGAACGTGCCCGGGTCCGGGGTCGACCACGCGCTGCTCGACGCAGCCGAGAACGCCGTGTACCAGGCGCAGGTCGAGATCGGGCCGCGGGTGCTCCGATCGTGCTCCGAGATGTTCGAGGTCGGCGGCGCCTCTGCCGCCGATCGCACCCGGGCGCTCGACCGGCACTGGCGGAACGCGCGGGTCGTGGCGTCGCACAACCCGGCGGTCTACAAGGAGCGGCTCGTGGGGGAGTACGTGCTGCACGGGCGGGGGCCGGTGGACGCGTGGGAGAAGTACCACGAGGTGGGGCCGACGCGGTTCTGAGCCGCGGCGGCGGGCGTTGCTCGGTGGCGACGACCGCTGGTCACGCCCAGCCGAGTTCGTGCAGGCGCTCGTCGTCGATGCCGTAGAAGTGCCCGATCTCGTGCACGAGCGTGGTGTGCACCTCGTCCTTGAGCTCCTCCACGGTGTCGCATTCGGCGAGGTGCTGCTTCCGGAACACCACGATCCGGTCCGGGAGCTCGCCGAAGCCGTACTGCCCGCGTTCGGTCGCGGCGATGCCGTCGTACACGCCGAACAGGTCGGACCCGTCCTCCGGTTCGTCCTCGACCACGAACACCACGTTGTCGAGCCCGTCGACCATCTCGTCGGGGAGCAGGTCGAGCTCGTCGGTCACGAGCTGCTCGAAGTCGTCGAGCGACATCTCCATCACGCGAGGATCGTCCCACACCGCGCAGGGAGGGTCCTTCACGGCGTCGGGCCGAGCTCGCGGACCGGCCTGGCGGGGACGCCCACGTAGACGGTGTGGGGGCGACAGTCGCGTGAGACGACGGCGCCCGCTCCGATGATGCACCCGTCGCCGATGCGCACGCCGGGGAGGATGGTCACGTTTGCTCCCACCCACACCCCGCGACCGATCACGACACGGCTGCTGGTGCCGCGACCCCAGCGCTTCGCCGCTGGTCCGACCTCGTGCGTCGCAGTGATGATCAGCGTGCCGGGACCGAGTCCGGAGTTCTCCCCCATGTGCAGTCCGCCGCTGTGGTTCACCACGACGCCGCGGTTGAGGGTGACCCCACGTTCGAAAGTCACCCGACCGCTCCCGAACCACTCGACGCCCTGGTAGATCGTGCTGCGACGCAGACGCAGACCCGCCATCCGAAGGAACGCGAAGCGAACCTGGTTCGGGATCAGACGTGACGCGCAGATCGAGTTGACCCAGTGATCGCGGAGGAGACGGGGCCACATCTTGCCAATCACGGTGAACACGACGGAAGTCAACCACCCCGACGTGGCAGATGTGGAATTTCACACATGTCGTATGCACGTGCTGCTGACGAAGATGGCCCCGATCCATCGGACCGGGGCCATCGGCTGATCTGCATCAGCACTGGGGTGAATAACGGGTCTCGAACCCGCGACCTCCTAGACCACAACCAGGCGCTCTACCAACTGAGCTATATCCACCATGTTCGGACCGGCTGACCGGCGCGACCACTCAATAGTAGTACATGCCGGAGCCGGGTCGGACCACTACTGCGCGAGGCGCGGGGCCCACTTCTCGACGACCTCGGCCTGGACGGCTCGGACGTCGTCGGTGCTCGGGCCGGGCTCGGCGACGAACCCCGCGCGGCGGTAGTACTCGAGCTCACGGATCGACTCGAGGATGTCCGCGAGGGCCCGGTGCCCGCCGTGCTTCTCCGGGGCGTTGAAGTACACCCGCGGGAACCAGCGACGGCAGAGCTCCTTGATGCTCGACACGTCGACGCTGCGGTAGTGCAGGTGTCCGTCGACGCGGGGCATGTACTTCGACAGGAACGCCCGGTCGGTACCGATCGTGTTGCCCGCGAGGGGAGCGGTGCCCTCGGCCGGGACGTGCTGGAGGATGTACTCCAGCACCTGGTACTCGGCATCCGCCAGGCTCACCCCGTTCGGGATCTCCTCGATGAGGCCCGAGGTCGTGTGCATGTTCGTCACGAACTCGTTCATGTTGTCGAGCGCTGACTGATCGGGCTTGATCACGATGTCGAACCCGGGGTGCACGGGGACGAGGTCGAAGTCGGTGATGACCACGGCCACCTCGACGAGTTCGTCGACCTCGAGGTCGAGGCCCGTCATCTCGCAGTCGATCCAGACGAGGCGGTCGTTCGCAGTTGCCATGGTGTCGATCCTATTCCGCGTCGTGGTCGGCTCCGTCGCGGGCAGGTGCTGCTGCGGTGGCCGGGGCAGGGGCGGCCGCGCGCGAGCGGGCGAAACACGCACCGTTCGGGCCTCTGCCGTGCCGCATTTCACCCGCTCGCGCGCTGGTCCGGTCCGCCAGGCGGCGAGCGGGCGGGATGTGCGGGCTCCGCTCGACCGCGGGGCCGCATTGCACCCGCTCGCGCGCTGGGCCTCGGCCCGGACCCGGCGAGCGGGCGGAATGCGTGTGATCCGCGCGACCAACGGGCCGCATTTCACCCGTTCGGCAGCGCCTGCCCCGAGCACGCCAGCGGGCGAATCATGCGGGATCCGCACGATCGCCGTGCCGCATTTCGCCCGTTCGGCAGCGTGGCAGCCCGGGAGCCCGCGAGCGGGCGGATTCCGTCCCGTCCAACGGGGGCAGCGGATCGGTTCCGCCCGCTCGCGGTGGGTGGGCTGCCGTGGTCGTGACCGCCTGGAGGCGGGGGGGGGGGGGGGGGCGCGGGGCCCCCCCCCCCCCCCCCCCCCCCCCCCACCCCCCCCCCCCCCCGCCCCGGGGGGGGGGGGGGGGGCCG
>NZ_JBEPKX010000044.1:0-28373 GCF_040544915.1 Curtobacterium sp. 1544 | reverse complement strand
GCTAGCCCGTGTTGTTTCTTTATTTTTAAATTGGTTCCAAAAACCCCCCCCCCCCCCCGGGGGGGGGGGGGGGGGGGGCCCCCGCGCCCCCCCCGCCTCCAGGCCGTCTCCCGGTTGCGTCCTCGACAGGCGACGTCCTTGATGGGCGACGTCCTTGATAGGCTCAGGGTCGCTCTGCGGGGCGGCACCGTCCGCGGTGCGTCCCGTGCACCCAGCCAGGACCCCGAGGTACGCATGCAGACAGACGGACACCCCCTGCCGGGCGTCTCGTACGTGATGCCCGTCCTCAACGAGGTGACCGAGGTCCGTGCGGCTGTCCAGAGCCTGCTCGACCAGGACTACGCCGGTCCGTTCGAGGTCATCCTCGCGCTCGGCCCGTCGATCGACGGCACGAACGAACTCGTCGCCGAGATGAGCGCCGCAGACTCCCGCATCCGGGCGATCGACAACCCGGTCGGGTCGACCCCGGCCGGCCTGAACGTGGCCATCCGGGCCTCGGTGCACCCGATAGTCGTCCGCGTCGACGCGCACTCGGTGCTGCCGCAGGACTACACGCGGATCGCGGTGCGCGTGCTGCAGGAGTCCGGGGCGGACAACGTGGGCGGCATCATGCACGCCGAGGGCCGGACACCGTTCGAACGAGCCGTCGCGCTCGCCTACGGCAGCCGCGTCGGTCTCGGTGGTACCCCGCACCACGTCGGTGGCGAGGCCGGACCGGCCGAGACCGCCTACCTCGGGGTGTTCCGCCGCGACCGCCTGTTCGAGGTCGGCCTCTTCGACGAGGGGATCAAGCGCGGCCAGGACTGGGAGCTCAACAAGCGGCTCCGGCAGACCGGCGGCACGGTGTGGTTCACGCCGGAGCTCGTCGTCACCTACCGTCCGCGGCCGAGCCTCAAGCGACTCGTGCGGCAGTTCGTCGCGACGGGGCTGTGGCGCGGAGAACTCGCCCGCCGGTTCCCCGCGAACAACGGCCTGCGCTACTTCGTCCCGCCGGCGATGGTCGCCGCGATGGCGCTCGGCATGGTCGCCGGCATCGTCGGCGTCATCGGCGCAGCACTCGGCTCCGGGGCGGCGTGGGCGCTGCTCGGGTTCGTCGTGCCTGCGGTCTACATCCTCTTCGTCGTCCTGGGGGCCGTCGCGGTCGCCCGGCGGTCGGGGCTGCCGACGCTGCTCTGGCTCCTCGTGGTGCTGCCCTGCATCCACGTGGGCTGGGGCCTCGGCTTCATCATCGGCTTCCTCACCCGGACGTCCGAGTTGACCACGCACACGGGACGGTGACCTGACCTCTTGACCGATGACACGACCGGCCGCGGGAACACCCGCCCCACCTCGATCGCCGAGCTCCGTGCCGTCGCCCAGCCGGACGAGGTCCGTTCGCGGGCGAACGCCGAGCACTGGACGGCGTCGCTGTACCTGCGGGACGTCTCGCCGTACCTGACCTGGTTCCTCCTGAAGACGCGGATCAGCGCGAACCAGGTCACCGGCTTGATGATCCTCGTCGGGTGGAGCATCGCCGCTGCACTGCTCATCCCGGGCATCTGGGGTGCGGTGCTCGCGCTCGTCCTCGGGCAGCTGCAGATGCTCGTCGACTGCAGCGACGGCGAGGTCGCCCGGTGGCGGGGGACCCGGTCGCCCGCCGGCGTGTTCCTCGACAAGGTCGGGCACTACACGACCGAGGGACTGATCCCGATCGCACTCGGCGTCCGTGCCGCCACGTGGCCGATCCACGGCGCCGACTGGATGTGGACGACGATCGGCTGCGCCCTGGGGCTCGTCATCGTGCTGAACAAGGCGCTGAACGACATGGTGCACGTCGCTCGTGCGAACGCCGGTCTCGACAAGCTCGTCGACCGTCGTGACGCCGGCACCGTCCCGTCCGGGCGACGGCTCGCCACCCTGCGCCGTGCCGCCCGGTTCCTGCCGTTCCACCGGCTGTACCACTCGGTCGAACTGAGCATCCTGGCCTTCGTCTTCGCCCTGGTGGCACTCGTGATCGGGCACCCGCTGGCCGACCGCATCCTGGTGGGTGCGCTCCTGCCGCTCGCGGTGATCGCCACGTTCGGGCACTTCCTGGCGATCATCTCGTCGAAGCGGGTCCGCGCGTGACGCCCGGGACCGTCCGACGCCACGCGGTCCCGCACCGCGACCGGCCCCGCGTGGCCGTCGTGAGCCTGTCACAGGGCACCCGTCCGGACGACCTGCGCCGCGGACTCGAGAGCGTGCTCGCACAGCAGGACGTCGAACTCGACGTCGTGTGCGTCGGCAACGGCTGGGAGCCCGAGGGCCTGCCCGACGGCGTCCGCGCGCTGGCGCTGCCCGAGAACGTCGGGATCCCGGCCGGACGCAACGCGGGGGTCGAGGTGGTCGACGGCGACTACGTGTTCTTCCTCGACGATGACGCATCCGTGCCGTCCGAGACGTTCCTGCGGGACGCGATCGGGCTCTTCGAACGGGACCCCTCGCTCGGACTCGTGCAACCGCGGGTGGTCGACCCGACCGGAGCCGCGAACCCCACCCGCTGGATCCCCCGGATCCGCAAGGGGGAACCGGACCACTCGTCGCCCGTGTTCTCGGTGTGGGAGGGCGCGGTCGTGCTGCCCATGGACGTCTACCGCGCCACCGGCGGTTGGGGAGCCGAGTACTTCTACGCGCACGAGGGCATCGAGCTCGCCTGGCGCGTGTGGGACGCCGGACGACGGACCTGGTACGCCGGGGACCTCGTCGCGCACCACCCCGCGATCGATCCGGCCCGCCACACCGAGTACTACCGACTGAACGCCCGGAACCGCGTCTGGCTCGCCCGTCGCAACCTGCCTGCCGTGCTCCGTCCGCTGTACGTCGGGTCGTGGGCGGCGATCCAGGTCGCGCGCTGGTGGCGGCACCCGCGTCGCCTGGCGACCTGGTTCGGTGGCATCCGCGAGGGCTGGACCTCGGACTGCGGCCCCGTGCACGTGATGGGGTGGCTGACCATCGGTCGCATGACGGTCGCCGGCCGGCCCCCCGTCGTCTGACTCGACGACCACGAACCGTCCGCCGACACCGGGAGAGGGACCATGCCGATCATCCACGACGTGCGCACCGCCGTGCGACTGGCCGAGCGACTGCTGAAGTCGCGTCGGAGCCGTCGTGAACTCGCGCGCCGGCTGCCCGCCGCGCCGGCACCCGCTCCGGGCACGATCGAGATCGCGGTGTACTTCGCCGACGGTCCGGTGAACATGTACCAGGTCCGCCAGTGGTACGCCCCGCTCGCGGAGCTCGCGGCCACCCACCCGGTGGCGATCGTCTCGCGCAGCCCCGGCACCATGCTCACGCTGCTCGACGAGTCCCCGGTGCCGGCGGTCTACGCGCGACAGGTCGTCGACCTCGAGCGGTTCGTCGACGAGCAGGCGCCCAAGATCGTCCTGTACGTCAACCAGAACGCCCGCAACTTCCAGATGATGCGGTACGGGCGGATGTGGCACGTCTTCGTCAACCACGGCGAGAGCGACAAGATGTACATGACGACGAACCAGTTCAAGGCGTACGACTACGCCCTGATCGCCGGCGACGCCGCTCGTGACCGGCTCGCCGATGCGCTGTGGGACTACGACCTCGACGCGCGCGCCATGGCGGTCGGTCGCCCCCAGGCCGACCACTTCGCCGGTGCGGCGCCGTACCCGGACGACGACCGCACCGTCGTGCTCTACGCGCCGACCTGGGAGGGTGACCGGGCTGCGGCCGCCTACGGCTCGATCGCGACGCACGGCACCACGATCGCCGATCGGGTCCTGGCGTCTCCCGCGCACCGCCTGGTCTACCGGCCGCACCCGCGCAGCGGTGTCCGTGACGCTGCCTACAAGGCCGCCCACGAGCGCATCGTCGCGGCGATCACGAGCGCGAACGCGGCTGACCCGAACGCGCACCACGTGTACGACGACGGCGCCGAGCTCGGCTGGCAGCTCGCCGGTGCGGACGTCGCCATCACCGACATCAGCGCGATGATCTACGACCGCCTGGCCGTCGGGAAGCCGCTCATCGTGACCAGGCCGGAGGCTCCGGAAGCGGACGTCGACGAGCGCGGCTACCTCGGCGACGCGAACTGGCTGTCGGCAGCGGACGCGTCCGACGTGGTCGCCCGGGTCGATGCCGCGGCGAACGACGCCGCCGAACTCGCGAAGTTGCAGCACTGGGTGCAGCGGTACTTCGGCGACACGACGCCGGGCGCCGCGACGGCGCGGTTCCACAGCGCGATCGAACGGCTGCTCGACCGCTGGCGTTCGGTCGCGGCGACCCGCGGCGAGGGCTGACCGGACGGACGCCGGTCCTGCGTCGTCAGGCAGCACGGCCGTCGCCCACGAGGGACATCCGCCAGAGGTACTCGGACCGGTCCGGGCGGCGCCACCGGACGACGACCACGCCGGTGTCCTCGGCGTCGGCACCGAACACCGCGATCGAGAGTGCGCGGCCGGGCTCGAGTCGGCGGACGGCGAGCGGTGGGCAGTACCCGTTGCCCAGATGGGTGAGGGTGAGACCGTCGACGGGTTCGTCGCCGGTGTTCACCAGGTCGTAGCGACGTGGCGCGAGGGAACGGTCGATCGTGAACGGGACGGCGTAGGCCGTCGGTGTCGGGTGGTGCATGCCGTCACGGTAGGGGGAGGGTCCGACGTTCGGGGTGGCGTTCCGACGCGGGAGCCGGCGGCTGTGGAGCGGGGGTTCGAGGGCCGGGTTGTTGAGGGGGAGGCGGGCTCAGACGCCGTAGTCGGCGGAGTACCGCGCGAGGGCTTCCTCGATCGTGCCGTCGAGCTGCAGGTGCCCCTTGTCGAGGTAGAGCCCGCGGTCGCAGAACCGTCGGAGGTCCTTGTCGCTGTGCGAGACGAAGAAGAGGGTCCGACCGCCGGCGAGCAGTTCCTCGATGCGCTTGTAGCACTTCTCGCGGAACGCCTTGTCACCGACGGCGAGGACCTCGTCCACCAGGATGACCGGTTCGTCGAGGCGGGAGATGACCGCGAACGCGATCCGCACCTTCATCCCGCTCGACAGGTGCTTGTAAGGGGTGTCGACGAAGTCGCCGATCTCGGCGAAGTCGATGATCTCGTCGAAGGCGTCCCGGATCTCGGCGCGTGACATGCCGTGCAGCCCCGCCGTGAGGAACACGTTGTCGCGGACCGAGAGATCGCCGACGAAGCCGCCGGTGATCTCGATGAGCGGTGCGACGCCGGCTCCGACGTGCACGCGGCCCTCGTCGGGGAGCATGACCTGCGCCACGAGCTTGAGCAGCGTCGACTTGCCCTGACCGTTCCGCCCGACGACACCGATCGCCTCACCCGGACGGACGTCGAAGGTCACGCCCCGCAGCGCCCAGAACTCGTCGGCCCGCTTCCGCCGGTTGCTCCCGGCGAAGAGGTCCTTGAAGCTGCGGCTCGCACGACGGTTGCGCTTGAACCGGATCCCGGCGTCGCGGACGGAGATCACGGGTGCGACGGTCGTGTTCCGCCCGGTCTGCTCGGTGGCGGTCATCACAGCTCCTTCAGGACACGGTGCTCGCTGCGCCGGAAGACGACGATCCCGATCCCGATGACCACCACGGTGACGACGACCGACACCGCGACCTCGAACCAGTCCAGCTGGGACGGGAAGAACGCCGAGCGGTAGATGCCGAAGATGCCGCTCAACGGGTTGAAGGCCGCCAGGTCGTGCAGCCGGTCCGGCAGGGCCTTCGTGCTGTAGATGATCGGCGACGCGTAGAACAGGAAGCGGAGCACGAGCTTCACGGCCCGCTCGAGGTCGCGGAAGAAGACGACGAGTGGCGCGACGATCAGCCCGAGTCCGTACACGAGCCCGCACTGCAGCACGATCGCGAGGGGGTACAGCGCGAGTTCCCAGTGCACCTGGGCCCCGGTCGCGATGGCGAACACGGCGAGCACCGGCAGGCTCAACAGGAACTCGATGCCCTTCGACGCGTTCACCCGTGCGACCCAGATGCTGCGCGGGATCGTCGTCGACCGGATGAGCTTGGTCTCCTTGATGAACGCACGCGTTGAGTCCGAGACGGCCCCCGTGAACCACATCCACGGCAGCAGCGCCGAGAGCAGGAACACGATGTAGGGCTCTTCGCCGACCTTGCCGCGGTGGAACACCTGCGTGAAGACGAACCAGTAGATCGCCGACATCACGAGCGGGTCGAGGATCGACCAGAAGTAGCCCAACGCCGACGTCGAGTACCGGACGCGGAGGTCCCGGACGGTCAGCAGCCAGAGGGCATGACTATAGCGCCGACCGGCGCCCCGGGAGGCCGCGGGTGCGGCAGCCGCGGGCGCGGTCGGCGCACTCGCTGTGGTCACGGTTTCCCTTCGGGCGGAACCGCCGAGGGGGTCCTGACGGTGGTTCAGGCGAACAGGTTGTTCGCGCGCTCGAGGTCCTCGGCGAAGTCGATCTCGACGGCGTACATGTCGGAGATGTCGATCGGGCTCCAGAGTAGCCCGTCCTCGGCGATGGCAGCCTCGATGCCGCCCTCGAAGTACTCCTGGTCGTCGACACGGCCGAGCTGACGGATGAGCGCCTGCTTGTCGGCGGAGGAGACGTAGTTGATGCCGACCGCCTCACCGAGACCGCCCACGACCTGCTTCGACAGCTTGTGGATGAAGCCCTCGGCGTCGACCGTGTACTTGACCTCTTCGTCCGAGACCTTGTCGGTGTTGACGCTGACGAACGAGCGGTCCTCGTCGATCATGTCCGCAGCACGCACGAGCGCACGCGGGTCGAACACGACGTCACCGTTCATCCAGAGGACACCGCCCTTGCCCGTGGCCTTGAGCGCACGGAGGAGGCTCTTCGAGGTGTTCGTCGAGTCGTAGGACTCGTTGTAGACGAAGTTCGCCTCGGGGAACGCCTCGACGATGTACTCCGACTTGTAGCCGACGACGATCGTCACGCGTGCGCTCGAACCGAACGCTGCGCGGATGTTGTCGAACTGCTGCTGCATGATGGTGCGGCCGTCGCTGAGTTCGGTGAGCGGCTTCGGCAGGCTGCGCCCGAGGCGGCTGCCCATCCCCGCTGCGAGGATCACGATCTGCGTGGTCATGCTGGTCCCTTCTGGTGTCCGCCCGCGCGCCCTGGGGCACGGGCGGGCCTGGTCGAGTCTGCTCGCGGAAGGTCCGAGTTGGCCGTGAAGCACGCCGTCTCTGCGGTCATTCGCAGGGAACGGGCAACACGGAAGGCCCGAACTGAGCAGGTTTCCAAGTGGTGAACACTTCGTCGTGCCCCGGTGAATGATACGGAACGTCCCTCCCTCGGGGTACGGCTGCGAGCGCTTCGTGCTCAATTCGTGACACTGCGTCCCGCGGTTCCCCGCTGTCCGGAGAGCGTTGGTACGGTGGGGCCGTGGCAGCTGGAGCAACGGATGACGACGACGTGTACAGCACGTCGGACGCTGCCTGGCTGACCGAGGCCGACGACGCCGAGCGCGACGACGCCGAGCAGGACGACATGGGGGACGGGGATGCGCGCGACGCCTCCGCTGAGGACGCGATGACCGACGACACGACGGTCACCGACACGGACACGACGGACACGGACACGACGGTCACCGACCCGAGGGAACCGGGGTCGGACGAGACCGGCGCGACGACGGCGACCCCGACGACCGCGACGACCACCGGTCGCCGACCCGGCAAGCCGCGCGGCGGCAAGGGACGCGCCACGCGCCCGACGCAGGCCGCGGGAACGACCGGCACCGTGCCTCCCGGCCAGGAGACGCGGGACGCGACGGACGCGACAGGCGGCGCCACCGACACCGCGACGGACGGCACCACCGACGCCCCTGCCACGGTCGCCGACGAGCCCGCCCCCAAGTCGAAGAAGCGTCCTGCCTCCACGAAGCGCCCCGCCGCCGGCCCGAAGCAGCCCACGCAGCCCGTGGTGCTGCGTGCCAGCGGCCTGGTGAAGCGCTACGGCCAGACCCTCGCCGTCGACGAGGTCGACCTCGAGATCCGCCAGGGCTCGATCTTCGGCGTCGTCGGTCCGAACGGCGCCGGCAAGACCACCACCCTGTCGATCGTGACCGGTCTGCTCCGCCCCGACGCGGGGAACGTGACCGTGCTCGACCACGACGTCTGGGCCGACCCGACCGCCGCCAAGCGCGACCTCGGCGTCCTGCCCGACCGGCTGCGACTGTTCGACCGGCTCACCGGCGCGCAGCTCCTCTACTACTCGGCGACCCTCCGCGGGCTCGACGGCACGACGGCCCGGAAGCGCAGCGCGGACCTCGCCGAGGCGTTCGGCCTGGGCGAGGCGCTCGGTCGTCAGGTCGCGGACTACTCCGTGGGCATGGCGAAGAAGATCGCCCTCGCGGCGACGCTCATCCACTCGCCCCGGGTGCTCGTGCTCGACGAACCGTTCGAGTCGGTCGACCCGGTGAGCGCGGCCACCATCACCGAGATCCTCCGCCGGTACACCCGCGGGGGTGGCACGGTTGTGCTCTCCAGCCACTCGATGGAGCTCGTGCAGCGCACCTGTGACTCCGTCGCCATCATCGTCGGCGGTCGGGTCCTGGCCTCCGGCACGATGGCGCAGGTCCGCGGGCGCAAGAGCCTCGAGGACAAGTTCGTCGAACTCGCGGGCGGCCGCGTCGTGGCAGAGAGCATGGAATGGTTGCACAGCTTCTCCGGCTGAGGGCCGACCTGCTCGCGGGGGAGGTCCGCGGCAGCGCCCGCCGGTCCGTCCTCGTCGTGCTCGGCAGCCTCGCCGGTCTCCTCGCCGCGGTGTTCGTCGCGGTCGAGGTCGTCGGACTCCGTGACGCCTCGCCCGAGGTGGCACGCGCCGTCATCGTCCCCGTCGGCACCCTCGTCGCCTTCGCGTTCACCGTCGTGCCGCTCGTCGTCGGCCGGAGCGACCAGTTCGACCCGCGCCGGTTCACGGTGTTCGGGATCGGCCGTCGCGACCTGGCCGTCGGCCTCGGCGTCGCCGGTCTCGTGGGTGTCCCCGTCGTCGCCGTGGCGATCGTCGCCGTCGCGCAGTCCGTCGCGTGGATGCGCGGTGCCGGTGCCGGGGTGCTCGGCGTCGTCGGTGGCCTGCTCGCGATCGCGACCTGCGCACTGCTCGTCCGGGTCGGCTGCGCGGTCGGTGCCGCGCTCATCGGTCCGCACCGTTCGCGGGACGCCGGGTGGCTCGTGGCGCTGCTCATCGTGGTGCTCGGGATCCCCACCCTGTCGCTGTTGCTCCGTGTCGACTGGCTCGACCCGGCCGGTGCCGAGATGCAGCGCATCGCCGACGTCGCCGGCTGGACCCCGTGGGGTGCGGCCTGGGCGGTCCCGGCGGACGTCGCGAACGGTCTGGTCGGCGAGGGCATCGTCAAACTCCTGATCGCCGTCGTCGTCGTGGCCCTGCTCGGATGGGCGTGGTGGGCCGTCGTCGGGCGTGCGCTCGAGACCGTGGACGGTCGCGCCACGGCCCGGCGGTACCGCGGGCTCGGCTGGTTCGACCGGCTCGGTTCGACCCCCGTCGGCGCGGTCGCCGCTCGGGCGCTCACCTACTGGGTGCGCGATCCCCGGTACCGCGCGTCGTACCTCATCATCGTGTTCGTCCCGGTCGTCGTGATCCCGCTCGGGGTCGCCGGCGTCCCGTGGCACTGGACCGCGCTCGTGCCGCTGCCGCTGATGGCGCTGATCGCCGGCTTCCTGCCGCACAACGACGTCTCGTACGACAACACTGCCGTGTGGCTGCACGTCGCCTCGGGAGCGCCGGGCTGGAGCGACCGTCTCGGTCGGCTCGTCCCCGTGCTCGCGGTCGGCATCCCCGCGATCGTCCTCGGGTCGTGGCTGTCCGCGTGGCTGTTCGGCGACTGGACCGCGTTCCCGGTGCTCATCGGGGTGAGTGCGAGCGCGCTGCTGTCCGGCCTCGGACTGTCCAGCGTCGTGTCGGTACTGCTGCCCTACCCGACCGTGCGTCCCGGCGACCACCCCTTCCAGCAGCCGCAGGCCGCGGGTGCGGTCGCCTCGGTGGCGCAGTCCTCGATGGTGGTCGGGATCGTCGTGTGCTCGGTGCCGGCGGCGTGGACCGCCGTGCTCGCCTTCGCGGACGGTCCGTCACCGTGGAGCGTCCTGACGCTCGTGATCGGCGTCGTGGTCGGCGTGGTCGTGCTCGCCGCCGGTGTCGTCGCGGGCGGCCGGCTCTTCGACCGTCACGGGCCGGACCTGCTGGCCGCCGCGCAGCGCAACTGAACCTGATCGCGTCCGACGCGACCACACGACGGACTGGAGGCGCGTGGCGGCCCCGCACCGCGCCTCCAGTCCGTCATCCGGTCGCGATCGCGAGCCGCACTCGCCACCGCACCGTCGCGGCGCGCGGCGCACCGTCGTACCCTTGGTGCATGAGCATGACGGAACCCGGTGGCGGCCTCGACGTGATGGACCGTGAGCTCGAGAAGCTCCTCGAAGAGGAAGCGATCGAACCCGGCGACCACGAGCGGTTCTCGCACTACGTCAAGAAGGACAAGATCCTGCAGTCCGCCCTCAGCGGCAAGCCCGTGAAGGCGCTGTGCGGCAAGAAGTGGATCCCCGGCCGCGACCCCGAGAAGTTCCCGGTGTGCCCGGACTGCAAGGCGATCTACGAGAAGATGAAGGCCGAGTAGCCCCGGCTCAGATCACCAGCGTCGGGATCGCCGGGTCGCCGCGACCGATGCGCGCGGCGTCCGCCGGCAGTTCGGCCTTGGCGAGCTTGTGGTGCGCACGTGCCGCTTCGACGCCGTGGACGCCCAGGAACTCCTGGTGGACCTCACCGTTCGTCACCACGGGGACGAGCAGCGGGCGCTCGTCGGGTCCGACCTTCCCGGTGGTGAGGACCACCTCGGCCGTGGCGATGCCGTTGCGGAGCCGTCGCCCGGCCTCCTTCCGGCCGCCGAGCGACGCCTTGTCGGCCGACTTCTTCGCGACCGGCACCCAGTCGCCGCCGTCCTCCTTGTGGGCGACGAGCTTGAAGACCATGCCCGCGGCCGGGTGCCCCGAACCGGACACGACACTCGTCCCGACCCCGTACGAGTCGACCGGCGCCGCCCGCAGCGCGGCGATCGTGTACTCGTCGAGGTCGTTCGTCACGGTGATCTTCGTGTCCGTGGCGCCGAGCCGGTCGAGCTGCGCACGGACCGACGCGACGACCGACGGCAGGTCACCGCTGTCGATGCGGACGGCACCCAGCTTGCCCTCGGTCAGCCGGACCGCGGTGTCGACCGC
The DNA here is from genome assembly GCF_040544915.1 of Curtobacterium sp. 1544. Lineage (NCBI taxonomy): Bacteria > Bacillati > Actinomycetota > Actinomycetes > Micrococcales > Microbacteriaceae > Curtobacterium > Curtobacterium sp. 1544. The sequence goes on along the minus strand of NZ_JBEPKX010000044.1, from coordinate 17,169 downwards.
CGCCTCGATGTCGTACGTGTCGACGAGCAGGGTCGTCCCCGTGCCGAGGGCGTCGAGCTGCGAGCGGAACGCCGCTTCTTCGGAGTCGTGCAGGAGCGTGAAGGCGTGCGCCGCGGTACCCATCGTCGGGATGCCCCAGGTGCGCCCGGCCTCGAGGTTGCTCGTCGCACCGAACCCGGCGATGTACGCGGCGCGGGCGGCGGCGACGGCGTTCCACTCCCCGGTGCGCCGTGAACCCATCTCGGCGAGCGGACGCTTGTCGGCGGCGGACACCATGCGTGCCGCGGCGGAGGCGATCGCGGAGTCGGCGTTGAAGATGCTCAGCGCGAGCGTCTCGAGCACGACGGCCTCGGCGAAGGTGCCCTCGACCTGGAGCACGGGGGAGTTCGGGAAGAAGACCTCGCCTTCGCGGTAGGCGCGAACGTCACCGGTGAAGCGGTAGTCGGCGAGGTAGTCGGCCGTGCCGGCGTCGATGACGTCGCGGTCGCGGAGGAAGCCGATCTCCTCGTCGCCGAACCGGAAGTCGGTCAGGGCCGTGAGGAACCGGCCGAGGCCCGCGACCACGCCGTAGCGCCGACCGTCGGGGAGCCTGCGGGCGAAGACTTCGAACACGCAGCGGCGGTCGGCCGTGCCGTCCTTGAGGGCCGCATCGACCATGGTGAGTTCGTACTGGTCCGTCAGGAGCGCGCTGGTCACCCCTCCGACACTACTGTCGCGGCCTCCGGGAGGCGCGGATTGCGTCGACGGGCGGCGCGAGCGGTTGCGGCGAGCGGGCGGGATGCGTCCCGCTCGCGCGCTGAGGGTGACGTTCTTCGCCCGTTCGCGCCGGGTGGGCGGTGGCGACCTCTTGGAGGCGCGGGCCGGCCCCGGGAGGCGGGGCGCGCCTCCAGGCAGTTACGCCCACGGCGTCCGCGCGAGCGGGCGGAAAACGTCCGGCCCGCGCGCTGAGGATGACGTCCTTCGCCCGCTCGCGTGGGCGGGCGGTGGGGAGTCACGCGAGCGGGTGGAACACGTCCGGCTCGCGCGCTGACCGGGACGCATTTCACCCGCTCGCGGAGGTGGGCGGCGGCGACCACCTGGAGGCGCGGGCTGGCCCCGGGAGTCGGGTCGCGCCTCCAGGTAGTTGCGCCCACGGCGTCCGCGCGAGCGGGCGGAATGCGTCCGGCTCGCGCGCTGAGGGTGACGTTCTTCGCCCGCTCGCGTGGGCGGGCGGTGGGGAGTCACGCGAGCGGGCGGAATGCGTCCCGTTCGCGCGCTGACCGGGACGCATTTCGTCCGCTCGCGCGGCTGCGGGGCGGCTGGTTGCGCGAGCGGGCGGAATACGGTTCGGTCGCGCGCCGGACGGGACGCATTTCACCCGCTCGCGGGAGCGGAGCGGTCGCGGAAGCGGAGCGGGAGCGGAGCGGTCGCGGAAGCGGAGCGGTCGCGGGAGCGGAGCGGGGTGGGCGCAGGCGCGGCGCGGGAGCGCAGGGCGAGCGCGTGGGCAGCGGGCGTCGGTACGCTGTCACCGTGACGGATGCACCGATCGGAGTCTTCGACAGCGGGGTCGGCGGGCTCACGGTGGCCCGCGCGATCATCGACCAGCTGCCGCGCGAGAGCATCCGGTACGTCGGTGACACCCTGCACTCGCCGTACGGTCCGAAGCCGATCGCCGACGTCCGCCGGTACGCGCTCGAGGTGATGGACGACCTCGTCGACCAGGGCGTGAAGGCCCTCGTGATCGCGTGCAACACGGCCTCGTCCGCGGTGCTCCGGGACGCCCGCGAGCGGTACGAGCAGGCGTACGGCATCCCCGTGGTCGAGGTCATCCAGCCCGCGGCCCGCGCCGCCGTGAAGCAGACCCGCACCGGGCGCATCGGGGTGATCGGCACCGTCGGCACCATCGCCTCGCGGTCGTACGAGGACGCCTTCGCGGTCGCGTCGGACGTCAGCCTCACCCTCGCTGCGTGCCCCCGGTTCGTGGAGTTCGTCGAGACGGGTGACACCTCCTCGCCGGCCCTCCGCACCGTCGCGGAGCAGTACCTCGCGCCGATCCGCCAGGCCGACGTCGACACGCTCGTGCTCGGTTGCACCCACTACCCGCTCATGTCCGCCGCGATCCAGTACGTGATGGGGCCGGACGTGACGCTCGTCTCCAGCGCCGAGGAGACCGCCAACGACGTGTACCGGCGACTCGTCGAGCACGGGCTCGAACGCACCGCCCCGGAGCCGCCGACGTACTCGTTCGAGGCGACCGGCGACGACAAGAACGGCTTCATCCGACTCGCCCGACGCTTCCTCGGCCCCGAGGTCTCCAGCGTCGGCCACCTCCAGACCGGGGCCATCACGCTGCCCCGCATCGAAAGGACCCCATGAGCGACACGCTCCGCATCGACGGCCGCACCGCGACCGACCACCGTCCCGTCACGATCGAGCGGGGGTGGAGCACGCAGGCCGAGGGCAGCGCGCTCATCTCGTTCGGCAACACCAAGGTGCTCTGCACCGCGTCGTTCACGAACGGCGTGCCGCGCTGGCTCGCCGGCAAGGGGACCGGCTGGGTCACCGCCGAGTACTCGATGCTGCCCCGCTCCACGAACGAGCGCATGCAGCGCGAGTCGATCAAGGGCAAGGTCGGCGGCCGCACGCACGAGATCTCCCGCCTGATCGGCCGGTCGCTCCGGGCGGTCATCGACACGAAGGGCCTCGGCGAGAACACCCTCGTCATCGACTGCGACGTCCTGCAGGCAGACGGCGGCACCCGCACGGCGTCGATCACCGGTGCCTACGTGGCGATGGTCGACGCGATCGAGTGGGGTCGCGAGAAGGGCTTCATCGGCAAGAAGGCCACGCCGCTCACCGACAGCGTGCAGGCGATCTCGGTCGGCATCGTCAAGGGCGAGCCGATGCTCGACCTGGCCTACACCGAGGACTCGGCGGCGGACACGGACATGAACATCGTCACGACCGGGTCGGGCAAGTTCATCGAGGTGCAGGGGACCGCCGAGCACGCGCCGTTCGACCGCGACGAGCTGAACACGCTGCTCGACCTCGGTCTCGCCGGGAACCAGTCCCTCGCCGCCATCCAGCGCGAGGTGCTGGGGCTGTGACCGGCACCGTCGTCCTCGCGACGCACAACCAGGGCAAGGTCGTCGAGCTCCGCGAGATCCTCGGCGAGGCACTGGGCGGTGTCGAACTCGTCGGCTACGACGGCCCGGAGCCGGTCGAGGACGGCGACACCTACGCCGCGAACGCCCTCATCAAGGCGCGCGCCGCGGTCGCGCACACCGGGCTGCCGGCGCTCGCCGACGACTCCGGGATCGCGGTGGACGCCCTCGGCGGCGCGCCCGGCATCCACTCGGCCCGGTACGCCGGCACCCGTGCGGACGCGGACAACATCGCGCTGCTGCTGCAGAACCTCGAAGGCGTGCTCGAGCGCACGGCCGCGTTCGTCTGCGCGGCGGCGTTCGTGACGCCCGAGGGAGAGGAACACGTCGTCGAGGCCGTCTGGAACGGCGAGGTCCTCACGGAGCCGACCGGCACCGGCGGACACGGCTACGACCCGGTGTTCAAGGCGGACGACGCCGACCGGTCCTCGGCGGAGCTCACGCGCGAGGAGAAGAACCAGCTGAGCCACCGCAGCAAGGCCTTCCGGGGCATCGCGCCGATCGTGCGGGAGCACTTCGGCGTCTGACCGCGGTGCTGGCGCCGTCTCGCCGGCTCGCCGAGCGGGCGGGACACGCCGTGCGCGCCGCAGCGAGCGGGCGGAACACGCCGTCGGAGCGCGCCGAGCGTGACGTGTTCCGCCCGCTCGGCGGTGGGCAGGCGGACGGGCGTCGGGCAGACCGGCGGGACGACAGACGGACGGGAGGCGCGGTGCCAGCTGGCACCGCGCCTCCCGTCCGTCTGGTGGTGCCCCTCAGTGCTGCGGTTCGGTCCCGGCTTCGGCTTCCGCCGTGCGCTTGGCCTTGCGGGCGTTCCGGAGGTAGGTCAGCGCCATCGGCACGACCGTGACGACGACGGCGGCGAGCAGGATGACGTCGATGTACTCGCGGACGATGTGCGCCACGAACGGGATGTGCCCGATGAAGTACCCGAGGAACGTCACACCGACGCCCCAGATCACGGCGCCGACGGCGTTGTAGAGCGAGTACTTCTTGTAGTTCATGCGACCGACACCCGCGGCGATCGGCAGGAAGGTGCGCACCACCGGGACGAACCGGGCGAGGATGACCGCGAGGGGACCGAACCGGTGGAAGAAGGCGTTGGTCCGGTCGACGTTCGCCTTGGAGAACAGTCCGCTCTCCTTGCGTTCGAAGATCGCGGGGCCGGCCTTCTTCCCGATGTAGTACCCGAGCTCGCCGCCGAGGAACGCGGCTGAGCCGATCATGAGTGCCGCGACCCAGATCGGGATGCCGCCGATCTCGCCGCCGCGGTCGAACGCGAACAGGCCCGTGATCACCAGCAGGCTGTCGCCCGGGAAGATGAAGCCGACGAGCAGACCGGTCTCGGCGAAGACGATCGCGCAGACGACGAGCACGGCGACGGCCCCGAAGTGGTCGAGGATGTACTGCGGATCCAGCCATGGGATCAGGGCGAGTGCGACGGAGTGCATGTCTCTTCCGGTCGTGCAGATGCGGTGACGGGAGGGTCACCCGCACGACGAGGGTACCGTCCGCGGGTGACGGCGACGTCCCTCGGTGGTATGAGATGCGTGAGCACGCACCGGCCGGTGCGGAAGGAGGGACTCGAACCCTCACGCCTGGGGCACAGGAACCTAAATCCTGCGTGTCTACCGATTCCACCACTCCCGCGAGCAGCGGCAGTCTACCGAGCGTGACCGACGTGCCGGACGCGATCCGTGCCTCCCGGCCGGTCCTGCGCGGCCACTGTGCGAGGTGACGCGCACTGTGCGAGGCGAACCGCGTGCCACCGTGCGCGGAACCTCGCACACTGCGAGCGCGCCGCCGCGGCTCAGCGCAGTCGACGGGGGAGGTACCGAGGGACGTAGCGCAGCAGGATGCCCGCGCCGACCAGGCCGAGCACACCCATCACCCCGCTGGCCACCGCGATCGACGCGACGGCGGTGACCCCGGAGATGACCAGCGGCGCAGCCGCCTGCCCGAAGTCGCCCGTGAAGCGCCACGCGCCGAGGAACGGAGCCGGGTGGTCCCGTGGCGCGAGGTCGGCACCGAGCGTCATGAGGATGCCCGAGCCGACGCCGTTCGCGAGCGACATGCCGATCGCGATCGCGACGAACCAGCCCACCCGGGCGTCGAGGTGCCCGGACCACGCGAGCAGGAAGTAGCTCACGCTCAGTCCGAGCATGCAGGGGAGGGCGCTGGCCAGGCGCCCCCAGCGGTCCATGATCTGCCCGCTCGTGTAGAAGAGTGCGAAGTCGACCGCACCGGCGATGCCGATCACGAGGGCGGCGGTCGAGTCGTCGAGTCCGACGCTGACGGCCCAGAGCGGCAGGATGACCTGCCGTCCGGCGCGGAGCGCGCCGATCAGGCCGGCGCCGCTGCCGAGCCGCAGCAGGACGGCTCGGTTCGCGCGGATGGTGCGGAAGAGGCCGTGCGCCTCCTCTTGGACGAACTGCGCGCCGGTGTCGGTGGGTGGCTCGGTCGGGCGGCCTGCGTCGGTCGTGGGGTCGGCGGTCGGCCTGGAGGCGCGGGGCGGCTTGCGGAAGCCGCGTGCGCCCGTCGCGGGGTCGCGCAGGACGAGGAGCACCACCGCTGCCAGGAGGCAGCAGACGATGTGGATCCAGAACGCGCTCTGCGTGGTGCCGGTCAGGTGCACGACGCCGGCGGCGATGAACGGGCCGACGAAGTAGCCGAAGCGGAACACCCCGCCGAGGCTCGACAGGGCCCGGGCTCGGATGGCGAGCGGGATCGCGGTCGTCATGTAGGCGTGCCGGGCGAGGGCGAAGACGGCCGTGGAGACACCGACGAGGAACACGCCGAGCGCCAGGACCCAGGCGTTCGGCGCCACGGTGCAGACCAGGAGCCCGACGACGGAGACGGCCGCTGCGCCGATCATCGCGTTCCGCTCGCCGATCCGCGCGACGACGACTCCGGACGGCACGTCGCCGATGAGCTCGCCGACGAGGATGAGGGCCGCGACGAACCCCGCGAACGCCAGACTGGCCCCGAGGGAACTCGCCGCGATCGGGATGATCGGGATGATGGCGCCCTCGCCGATCGCGAAGAGGGCGGCGGGCAGGAAGCCGGACAGCAGCACCGCCCGGAAGTCGAAGGCGGGGGTCTCGGAGGTCATCGCTCGTGCAAGGGTACGCCCGCGGCTTACCCTGGTGGCATGCGAGTACTTGCAGCGATGAGCGGCGGCGTCGACTCGGCGGTGGCCGCCGCCCGGGCCGTCGACGCCGGACACGACGTGGTCGGCGTGCACCTCGCGCTGAGCCGGATGCCGGGCACGCTCCGCACCGGCAGTCGCGGCTGCTGCACGATCGAGGACTCCATGGACGCCCAGCGCGCGGCGTCCACGCTCGGCATCCCGTACTACGTGTGGGACTTCTCGGCTCGGTTCAAGGAGGACGTCGTCGACGACTTCGTGGCCGAGTACCAGGCCGGGCGCACCCCGAACCCGTGCATGCGCTGCAACGAGCGGATCAAGTTCGCGGCGCTGCTCGAGAAGGCGCTCGCCCTCGGGTTCGACGCGGTCGCGACCGGCCACTACGCCTCGATCGTCACCGGCCCGGACGGCGCCCGTGAACTGCACCGGTCCGCGGCGTGGGCGAAGGACCAGTCGTACGTCCTCGGCGTCCTGACGGCCGAGCAGCTCCAGCACGCGATGTTCCCGCTCGGAGCCACCCCGTCGAAGGACGAGGTCCGGGCCGAGGCCGCCGCGCGCGGCCTCACCGTCGCGCAGAAGCCGGACTCGTACGACATCTGCTTCATCCCCGACGGTGACACCCGCGGTTGGCTCGCCGACCGGGTGGGGACGACCCCCGGCGACGTGGTCGAGCGGGACGGCACGGTCGTCGGTTCGCACGACGGGGCGACCGGGTACACGGTCGGGCAACGGCGGGGCCTCGCGCTCGGCCGTCCCGCCGCCGACGGCAAGCCGCGCTTCGTGCTCGAGATCCGTCCGAAGGACAACACCGTCGTCGTCGGCCCGAAGGCAGCGCTCGACGTCACCTCGATGTCGGGCTCGCGGTTCACCTGGGCGGGCACCGCGCCGGCGGACCCGTCCGTGCCGTTCGCGTGCGACGTGCAGATCCGGGCGCACGCCGACCCGGTGCCCGCGACCGCACGGGTGACCGAGGGGCAGCTCGTCATCGACGTCGACGAGCCGCTCTCCGGCGTCGCGCCGGGGCAGACCGCGGTGGTGTACGTCGGGACGCGCGTGCTCGGGCAGTGCACGATCGACGCGACGGTGTCGGCGGTGCCCGTCTCCGCCTGACGTTCGGGGTCGGTGGTTCACGGTAGAACTGATGCCATGAGCGACACGACGTTCGAGACCCTGGCCCCGTCCGATCTCGACGGTGCCCAGGCGCAGCGGGAGGTCGAACGGCTCCGCGTCCGGATCAACGAGCTCCGCGACCAGTACTACGAGGGCAACGGCTCGACGGCGTCGGACGGCGACTACGACGCGCTCGTGCACCGGCTCGACGCGATCGAGCAGCGCTTCCCCGACCTCCTGACCGAGGACAGCCCGACGCAGACGGTCGGTGGTCAGGCGCAGACCGTCCAGTTCGCCCCGGTCGAGCACGCCGAGCGGATGCTGAGCCTCGACAACGTCTTCAGCCCCGAGGAACTCACCGACTGGGCGATCAAGGTCCAGCGCGACGCCGGCGCCGAGCGCGTCCGGTTCCTCACCGAGCTCAAGATCGACGGGCTCGCGATCAACCTCCGCTACGAGAACGGTCGGCTCGTCTCGGCGGCCACCCGCGGCGACGGCGTCGTGGGCGAGGACGTGACCGGCAACGTCCGCACGATGGGCACCATCCCGGACCGCTTGTCGGGCTCCGGGCACCCGCCCATCGTCGAGGTCCGCGGCGAGATCTTCTTCCCGGTCGAGCAGTTCGACGAACTCAACGCCAAGCAGCGCGACGCGGGGGAGCGGGTCTTCGCGAACCCGCGCAACGCCGCCGCCGGGTCCCTCCGCCAGAAGGAGGAGGGCAAGTCCGAGGCGAAGCGTGCGCTCATGGTCGACCGGTTGCGGCGGCTCCGCATGCTGGTGCACGGCATCGGCGCCTGGCCCGTCCGGGAGCTCGAGCGGGACACCGACGTCCGCGCCCAGTCCGGAGTCTACGAGCTCCTGCAGACCTGGGGCCTGCCGACGAGCACGCACTACCGGGTCTTCGACTCCATCGACGAGGTCCTGGGGTTCGTCAAGGACTACGGCGACCGACGAGCGTCGGTGGAGCACCAGATCGACGGCATCGTCATCAAGGTCGACGACCTCGCCCTGCACGAGGAACTCGGGTCGACCTCGCGCGCACCCCGCTGGGCGATCGCGTACAAGTACCCGCCGGAAGAGGTCCACACGAAGCTCCTCGACGTGGTGGTGAGCGTCGGCCGCACCGGTCGGGCGACGCCGTTCGCCGTGATGGCCCCGGCCGAGGTCGCCGGATCGGTCGTGCGTCAGGCGACCCTGCACAACCAGCAGGTCGTGAAGGCGAAGGGCGTCCTCATCGGCGACACCGTCGTCCTGCGGAAGGCCGGTGACGTCATCCCCGAGGTGCTCGGGCCGGTCGTCGAGCTCCGGGACGGCAGCGAGCGCGAGTTCGTCATGCCGACGAACTGCCCCGAGTGCGGCACGCCCCTCGCCCCGGCGAAGGAGGGCGACATCGACCTCCGCTGCCCGAACGCGAAGAGCTGCCCGGCGCAGGTCCGCGGCCGGGTCGAGCACATCGCGTCGCGCGGGTCGCTCGACATCGAGGGGTTGGGCGAGGTCGCTGCGGCAGCACTCACCCAGCCGCTGTCCCCGGAGCAGCCCCCGCTCGTGACCGAGGCCGGCCTGTTCGACCTGACGATGGAGGACATCGTCCCGATCGAGGTGATCGTCCGCGACGCCGAGACCGGCATGGAGAAGACCACCGACGACGGCGCACCCAAGCGGGTCACGCCGTTCAGCCGGGCACGCAAGAAGACCGACCCGCCCTTCGATCCGGAGGCCCGCGGCGCGGACCACACCGGCGAGCCGAGCCGGTACCCCTCGAAGAACGCGTTCGAGATGCTCGCGAACATCGACGCCGCCAAGACGAAGCCGCTGTGGCGGATCATGGTCGGCCTGAGCATCCGCCACGTCGGTCCCGTCGCTGCCCGTGCCCTGGCGAACCACTTCGGGTCGCTCGACGCGATCCGAGCGGCCTCCCGCGAGGAACTCGCGGCGGTGGACGGTGTCGGCGGCATCATCGCCGATGCCCTGCTCGCCTGGTTCGAGGTCGACTGGCACCGCGAGATCATCGACCGTTGGACGGCCGCGGGCGTGCAGTTCACGACACCCGGCCACCCCGGCCCCGGCGCGGCGAGCGAGGAGGGCGGGGTCCTCAGCGGCTTGACGGTGGTCGCGACCGGTTCGCTGGAGGGGTACAGCCGGGAGGGCGCGCAGGAGGCGATCATCGCTGCAGGCGGCAAGGCGGCTTCGAGCGTCAGCAAGAAGACCGACTTCGTGGCGGCCGGGCCTGGGGCCGGTTCGAAGCTCGCGAAGGCCGAACAGCTCGGCCTGCGCATCATCGACGCCGAGCAGTTCCGGGTCCTCGTGACCGAGGGCCCGAGTGCCCTCGGCGAACCCGAGGCTGACGCTCCGGAGAGCTGAGCGGAACTCTGAAGCACGTCGCGCGCCTGTCCGCACGCCGCGGCGCGCCTGTTGATGCACCCAGTTCAGGGGTCAAGTTGCATCCCGCACGCCCTCGGAAGGCCATTCTCCTTACACTCGACAGAGCATCACCTGTCGCCTGCAGGGAGACGACAGGACGGCCTTCCCGGGGGAGACCCGATTGCTGCTCATCGCCGCGGCTCTGCTCACCGCCTCGATGCACTCGTTCGGAGTGGTCGAGGCCCCCGTCGCGCCCGCGCCGCACTCGGCGGTCGTCGTCGCCGCGGTGGCGAAAGTACCTGAGGGGAATTCAGTACCCCGCCCGGTCATGACCGGGGTACAGATCACGGTCGACGACCTGGCCGCCGCGCACGGACGCACGTTCCTGGTCGACCTGACCGGCTTGGGACGCTCCGACCTCCTGCAGGCCAACGGCGACCGCCGGGTGCTCGCCACGGCGCAGGACGCCCCGCCGACCGCGGCCGAGGTCGCCACGTGGTGGGCGGGACTCGGTGCCGAGGACCGCCAGCGACTCGAGACGTTCGCGCCGTCGGTCGTCGGCAACCTCGACGGCGTCCCGTACGCCGTCCGCGACCGGGCGAACCGCGCGGTGCTCGCGTCCGGGCTGGCGGACCACGCGGCGTCGGCGGCGCGCGCGGCGCTGCTCGGGCAGGTGCGGGACTCGCTGCGGCACGACGTGGGAGCGCCGGACCGGTACCTCGTCACCCTCGACACCCGTGGGTCCGGCCGCGCGGCGATCGCCATCGGGGACCTCGACACCGCGGCCGACGTCACGGTCGTCGTGCCGGGCATGTTCTTCACCGTCACGGGCCAGATGACGGACTTCACGAACACCGCGAACGACCTCTACAGCGAGCAGGCCACGCTCTCCGGCATCGCCGCACCGGGTTCGGGCAGCGGTGTCGCCGTGGTGGCCTGGATGGGGTACCGCACGCCGGACCTGTCCAACATCCTGTCGCTCGGGCTCGCCAAGACCGGGGCGGCGCGGCTCGAACGTGCGGTCGACGGGGTCCGGCAGGTCCGGGACGGCGAGGAGCCCCGCGTGAACATCGTCGCCCACTCGTACGGTTCCACGACGGCGCTGATGGCGCTCGCCTCCGGCAAGATGCGCGCCGACACCCTGACGGTCCTCGGTTCCCCGGGCAGTGACGTGCAGCACGCGGGCGACCTCGCGGTGCAGCGCGACCAGGTCTTCGTCGGCGACGCCCACAGCGACCCGATCGCCGGGTCGGGCTACTTCGGCACCGACCCCGGGTCCTCGGCGTTCGGGTCGACGCTGCTCGACCTCGCCGGGGGAGTCGACGCGCAGGACGCCGGCGACGTGTTCCGCCGCCCCGTCGGACACAACGACTACCTCAAGCCCGGCACGGCCTCGCTGCACGACGTGGCGCTCATCGCGGTCGGACGGGGCGACCTCGTCCGCGAGCAGGTCCGGCGCGGCGAGGGCGGCCGGGACGGCGTGCCGCAGTCGCCGGACATGTACCTGGTCCGACCGCAGGACCTGCAGCCGCGCGACTGACCGAGCCTGGGCGGCAACCTGAACACCGGCGCAGCCTCGACTCGTTCCACGGCAGAACCAGTACAGACCGCCCCCATACGGTGCGGAGCATGCGTGTGGTGCGATGGCCTGGTGCTCTCCTGACGTTCGTCGCGATGTCGGCGCTGGCCGGCATGCTCGTGGCCGTCGCGGTCACCCCGGGGGTCGCCGTCGCGGGCGAGGGCACCTCCGGAGCGGTCTCCTTCTTCGAGGACCTGCCGAGCTACCTCGACATCCAGACCCCGCAGCAGGTGTCCTCGGTCTACGCGACCAAGCGCGGACAGCAGGTCAAGATCGCGTCGTTCTACGCCGAGAACCGCACGACCGTGGCCTCCGACGCGATGGCGAAGTCGCTCAAGCAGGCGGCCATCGACACCGAGGACCCGCGCTTCTACGACGAGGGCGGCATCGACGTCGTCGGCACCCTCCGCGGCGCTGCCGCGACCGTCGTCGGCGGTGACGTGCAGGGCGGGTCGAGCATCACGCAGCAGTACGTGAAGAACGTCCTCGTCCAGCAGTGCGAGGAGCTCACCGGCACGAACGCGGCCGACACCGAGAAGAAGATCGCCGCGTGCTACGAGGACGCCGCCGGGGTCACCCCGCAGCGCAAGCTGCAGGAGATGCGGTACGCGATCGCCGTCAACAAGAAGTACTCGAAGGACCAGATCCTCACCGGGTACCTCAACCTCGTCGGGCTCGGCGGCCGGGTGTACGGCGCCGAGGCCGGCGCCGAGTACTACTTCGGCGTGCACGCGAAGGACCTCTCCCTCGTGCAGTCCGCAACCCTCGTCGCCATCCTGAACAACCCCTCGAACCTCCGGATCGACCAGCCCTCCGACGCCGACAACGGCACGGCGAACGGGTACGCGGCGACGAAGGACCGCCGCGACTACGTGCTCCAGCGGATGTACGTGCACCACGACATCACCGAGGCACAGCTCGACGCGGCGAAGGCGACCCCCGTGACGCCGAAGATCACCGCCACCGCGAACGGCTGCTCGTCGGCCGCGACGGGCTACGACGCCGGCTACTTCTGCGACTACGTGCGGAACCAGGTCCTGCAGGACCCCGCGTTCGGCAAGACCGCAGCGGAGCGCATCGCGACGCTCGACACCAAGGGGCTCGAGATCCACACCTCGCTCGACCTCGACCTGCAGGCGCAGGCACAGACCGCGCTGTCGACCTACGTCCCCGCGACCATGGCGGGCGTCGACGTCGGCGGTTCGAACGTCACCGTCGAACCGGGCACCGGACGGATCCTGTCGATGGTCCAGAACACCGCGTACACGCAGGGCGACAACGCCGCCGCCGGGTCCACGGCGGTGAACTACAGCGCTGACAGCGGCTACGGCAACTCGGGCGGCTTCCAGACCGGTTCGACGTACAAGGTCTTCACACTTGCGGAGTGGCTCGCCACCGGGCACACGCTGTCCGAGTCGGTCTCGACCAGTGAGCACACGTTCGAGAACGCCGAGTTCACGAACTCCTGCCAGAACGTCAGCGGCGGGACGTGGCCGGTGTCCAACGCCGAGAGCGTTCCCGCATCGATGACCGTCCAGGCGGCGACCTCGGAGTCGATCAACACCGCGTACGCGCAGATGGGCAAGCAGCTCGACCTCTGCAAGATCGCGCAGCTCGCCCAGTCGATGGGCATCCACCCGGCGTCGGGCGGCCAGCTGACGCAGACACCGTCGTCGATCCTCGGCGTGAACGACCTCTCGCCGATCGACCTGGCCGAGGCCTACGCGGGCTTCGCGAACGGCGGGGTCGTCTGCACCCCGACCGCGATCGACTCCGTGACCGAGTCGGACGGCACGAAGATCACCCCCTCGCCGTCGTCCTGCACGCAGGGCGTCTCGGCCGACGTCGCGGGCACCGTGGACTACGCGTTGCAGGGCGTCCTGACCGGGGCCGGCACGGCCGCGAGCGCGAACCCGGGTGACAGCACGCCGAAGTTCGCGAAGACCGGGACCACCGACGGCGACGTGCAGAACTGGCTCGTGGCGTCGTCCACCAAGTACACGAACGCGACCTGGATCGGGAACGTGCAGGGCGGCGTCAGCCTGGCGAACTGGCCGTTCCTGCAGGGCACGACCGGGTACAGCGCGAAGTTCGGGGTCGGGAAGTCGATGATGTCCTACCTCGACCAGACGGTCGGCGGGGGAGCACTGCCCACGCCTGACCCGGCGATGATCGGCCAGGCGAGCCACGCGTCGACCCAGTCGTCGTCACAGGGCACCGGCACTGCCACGGGCCAGTCCACGCCGAACGAGCAGCAGAGCCAGCAGCAGTCTCCACAGAAGCAGCAGGGGAATCAGAAGGGGAAGTGACGCACCAATAGACTGGTGGGCATTCCACGAACCGATCGACGGAGCACCATGCCTGACATCACGAGCGAGCAGGTCGCCCACCTGGCGAACCTCGCGCGTATCGCACTCACGCCCGACGAGATCGAGAAGCTGACCGGGGAGCTGTCGCACATCGTCGAGAGCGTCGCCAAGGTCGCCGAGGTCGCGACCCCTGACGTCCCCGCGACGAGCCACCCCGTGCCGCTCGGCAACGTCACCCGACCCGATGTGGTCGGACCGACGCTGACGCAGGAGCAGGCGCTCTCCGGGGCGCCCGACTCCGACGGCGAACGGTTCCGAGTGACCGCCATCCTGGGAGAAGAACAGTGACCGACATCACGCGGATGAGCGCCGCGGCGCTCGCCGACGCCCTCGTGGCGCGCGACGTCTCGAGCGTCGAGGCCACCCAGGCCCACCTCGACCGCATCCAGGCGGTGGACGGCGACGTCCACGCCTTCCTGCACGTCAACCAGAACGCCATCGCCGCGGCGAAGTCGATCGACTCCCGCCGTGCCGCGGGCGACGACCTCGGCCCGCTCGCCGGCGTGCCGATCGCGGTGAAGGACGTCCTGTGCACGCAGGACATGCCGACCACCTCCGGCTCGAAGATCCTCGAGGGCTGGGTGCCGCCGTACGACGCCACGCCGGTCGCGAAGCTCCGCGCCGCCGGTCTCGTGCCGCTCGGCAAGACCAACATGGACGAGTTCGCGATGGGCTCGACGACCGAGTTCTCCGCGTACGGCCCGACCCACAACCCGTGGGACCTCGACCGGATCCCCGGCGGGTCCGGCGGTGGCTCGGCCGCCGCGGTCGCCGCGCACGAGGCACCGCTCGCACTCGGCTCCGACACCGGCGGCTCGATCCGCCAGCCGGGTGCCGTCACGGGCACCGTCGGCGTGAAGCCCACCTACGGCGGTGTCAGCCGCTACGGCGCGATCGCCCTGGCGTCCAGCCTCGACCAGATCGGCCCGGTGTCCCGCACCGTCCTCGACGCCGCGCTCCTGCACGACGTCATCGGCGGGCACGACCCGAAGGACTCCACGAGCATCCCGGACGCGTGGCCCTCGATGGCCGCCGCCGCGCGCGAGGGGCTGCAGGCGGACACGCTGCGCGGGCTCAAGGTCGGCGTCGTGAAGGAGCTCGCCGGGGGCGAGGGCTTCCAGGCCGGCGTCACCCAGCGCTTCCAGGAGACCGTCGCGATCCTCGAGGCCGCGGGCGCTCAGGTCGTCGAGATCGACGCCCCGTCGTTCGCGTACGCGATCAGCGCCTACTACCTGATCCTCCCGGCCGAGGCGTCGTCCAACCTGGCGAAGTTCGACTCGGTGCGCTTCGGCCTCCGTGTCACGCCCGAGAACGGCGCCACCGTCGAGGACGTCATGGCCGCCACGCGCGAAGCCGGCTTCGGTCCCGAGGTCAAGCGCCGCATCATCCTCGGCACCTACGCCCTCAGCGCCGGGTACTACGACGCGTACTACGGCTCGGCGCAGAAGGTCCGCACGCTCGTGCAGCGCGACTTCGCGGCCGCGTTCGAGCAGGTCGACCTCCTCGTCAGCCCCTCGGCGCCGACGACCGCCTTCCCGATCGGCGAGCGCATCGACGACCCGCTCGCGATGTACCTCAACGACCTCACGACGATCCCGGCGAACCTCGCCGGTGTCCCCGGCATGAGCATCCCGAACGGCCTCGCGCCCGAGGACGGCCTGCCCACGGGTGTGCAGCTCATGGCGCCGCAGCGCGAGGACGCCCGCCTCTACCGGTACGGCGCCGCGCTCGAGCGACTGCTCGAGCAGCAGTGGGGTCGACCGCTCATCGACAGCATCCCGGACCTCGACCAGAGTCAGCAGTCCGCTGCGCAGGAAGGTGTGATCTGATGGCGCAGAAGGACGCGCTGATGGACTTCGACGAGGCACTCCGGCTGTACGAGCCGGTCCTCGGGTTCGAGGTCCACGTCGAGCTCGCGACGAAGACCAAGATGTTCTCGGACGCGCCGAACTTCTTCGGTGGCGAGCCGAACACGAACGTGACCCCGGTCGACCTCGGGCTGCCCGGGTCGCTGCCGGTCGTGAACGCCCAGGCCGTGCGCTACTCGATCCAGCTCGGGCTCGCGCTCGGCTGCTCGATCGCCGAGTCCTCGCGGTTCGCCCGGAAGAACTACTACTACCCGGACAACCCGAAGAACTACCAGATCTCCCAGTTCGACGAGCCCATCGCGTACGAGGGCGAGGTCGAGGTCGAACTGGCCGACGGCACGATCTTCAACGTGCCGATCGAGCGCGCCCACATGGAGGAGGACGCCGGCAAGCTCACGCACGTGGGTGGAGCCACCGGCCGCATCCAGGGTGCCGAGTACTCCCTCGTCGACTACAACCGTGCGGGTGTCCCGCTGGTCGAGATCGTCACGAAGCCGATCTTCGGCACCGAGGAGCGAGCTCCGGAGCTCGGCGCCGCGTACGTGCAGGTCATCCGTGACCTCGTCCGGACGCTCGGGGTCTCCGAGGCCCGCATGGAGCGGGGCAACCTCCGCTGCGACGCGAACATCTCGCTGCGTCCCCGTGGCCAGGAGAAGCTCGGGACCCGCACCGAGACGAAGAACGTGAACTCGTTCCGTGCCGTCGAGCGCGCGATCCGCTACGAGATCCAGCGGCAGGCCGCGATCCTCGCCGCCGGTGGTTCGATCACGCAGGAGACCCGGCACTGGCACGAGGACACCGGTCGCACCTCGGCCGGCCGACCGAAGTCCGACGCCGACGACTACCGCTACTTCCCGGAGCCCGACCTGCTCCCCGTGGTGCCGGACCCCGCCGTGATCGAGGAACTCCGGGCGTCCCTGCCGGAGGCCCCGGTCGCGCGTCGTCGTCGCCTCAAGGGTGACTGGGGCTTCACCGACCTCGAGTTCCAGGACGTCGTCAACGGCGGTCTCCTGGACGAGCTCGAGGGGACGGTCGCCGCCGGTGCCGCACCGCAGGCCGCCCGCAAGTGGTGGACCGGTGAGATCAGCCGCGTCGCGAACGCGCAGGACGCGGCCGCGGGCGACCTCGTGGCCCCGAAGCACGTCGCGGAGCTCATCGCGCTCGTCGAGTCGGGTGACCTCACGGACCGTCTGGCGCGCCAGGTGCTCGAGGGCGTCATCGCGGGCGAGGGTTCGCCGGCGCAGGTCGTCGAGTCCCGTGGGCTCAAGGTCGTGTCGGACGACTCGGCGCTCACCGCCGCCGTCGACGAGGCACTGGCCGGGCAGCCCGACGTGCTCGCGAAGATCAAGGACGGCAAGGTCCAGGCCGCCGGCGCGATCATCGGTGCCGTCATGAAGGCCATGAAGGGCCAGGCGGACGCCGCTCGCGTCCGCGAGCTGGTGCTGGAGCGCGCGCAGCAGTCGTAGGCCAGACCACAGAGCGGACGGGGGGGGGGGGGGGGCCCGGGGCCCCCCCCCCCCCCCCCCCGGGGGGGGGGGGGGCGGCCGCGGCGGGGGGGGCGCCCCCCCCCCCGGGGGGGGCGCCGGGGCGGGCC
>NZ_JBEPKX010000043.1:0-29906 GCF_040544915.1 Curtobacterium sp. 1544 | reverse complement strand
GGGGGGGCGCTTCGGGGGGGCCCCCCCGCGGGGGGGGGGGGCGGCGCCCCCCCCCCCCCCCCCGGGGGGGGGGGGCCCCGGGGGGGGGGGGGGGCCCCCCGCCCCCCCCCCGCCTCCAGTCCGGTCTGTGGGTGCGTCAGAACGCGGCGTCGACCGCGTCCTCGGCACGCGCGTAGCGGAACGCGTAGCCGGACTCGAGGAGCTTCGTCGGCGCCATCTGCTGGCTCGACAGGAGCATCTCGTCCGCCGCCTGCTGCAGGAGCAGGCGGAGCGCGAACTCCGGGATCCGGAACAGGTACGGCCGGTGCAGGTCCTCGGCGACGCGCTTCGTGATGCGGTCGGCCACGGCGGCCTCGGGGCCGGCGAGGTTCACCGGACCGCTGACACCGGCGGCGTCCGGGCTCGTCGCGAGGTGCACGATCGCGCCGACCTCGTCCTCGAGTGCGATCCACGGCCAGTGCTGCCCGCCGGTGCCGAGACGACCGCCGAGCCCCGCCTTCGTGAGCGGCACGAGGGGAGCGAGCGCGCCACCGCCCTTCCCGACGACGATGCCGGTGCGCAGGGTGACCACGCGGACGCCCTCGGGAGCGGCGTTCGCGGCGGCCTCCCACGCGGTGCAGACCTCGGCGAGGAACCCGGTGCCGGCGGCCGCGTCGTCCTGCAGCACGTCGGCGGGACGGTCGCCGTAGACACCCGAGGCCGAGCCGGACAGGAACAGCGCCGGCGGGTTCGTGGCGTGACGCATCGCCTCGACCAGGGTCTCGGTGGCGGTGACCCGCGAGCGGAGGATCTCCTGCTTGTAGGTCTCGGTCCAGGGCAGCTTGCCGATGTTCGCGCCGGCGAGGTTGATCACCACGTCGGCGCCGTCGAGGATCGCCGGGTCGAGCTTCCGGCTGCCGGGGGACCAGCGGAACTCCGTCGCCGTGTGCGGCTCACGCCGGACCAGGGTCGTCACGTGGTGTCCCGCCTCGCGCAGCGCGCGGACGAGCGGGGTCCCGATGAAGCCGGACGCACCGGCGACCAGGATCGAGAGCGGCTCTGTCGTCATGTCGTCCACGCTACTCAGTGCTCGTCGAAGTCTCCTGCCCGTGGATGTCTCCGGCTCGTCGTAGGCTCTCCGTGTGACCGAGACCGTGCAGCCAGACGCCTCCGTTCCGACCCCGTACGAGGACCTGCTCCGCCGCGTCCTCACGGAGGGCACCCCGAAGGGCGACCGCACCGGTACCGGCACCCGCAGCCTGTTCGGCGCACAGCTCCGCTACGACCTGGCGAAGGGGTTCCCGCTCGTCACGACGAAGCGCGTGCACTTCAAGTCGGTGGCGTACGAGCTGCTCTGGTTCCTGCGCGGCGACGGCAACGCCCGTTGGCTGCAGGAGCACGGCGTCCGGATCTGGAACGAGTGGGCGGACGAGGACGGCGATCTCGGCCCGGTCTACGGCGTGCAGTGGCGCTCGTGGCCGACGCCGTCGGGGGAGCACGTCGACCAGATCGCGCAGGTCATCGAGCAGATCCGGACGAACCCGGACTCGCGACGACTCATCGTCTCGGCGTGGAACGTCGCGGACATCCCCGAGATGGCGCTCGCCCCGTGCCACGCGTTCTTCCAGTTCTACGTCAACGACGGCAAGCTCTCGTGCCAGCTGTACCAGCGGAGCGCGGACATGTTCCTCGGCGTCCCGTTCAACATCGCCTCGTACGCGCTGCTCACGCACATGATCGCGGCGCAGACCGGGCTCGAGGTCGGCGAGTTCGTCTGGACCGGCGGCGACTGCCACGTCTACGACAACCACGTCGAGCAGGTCGAGGAGCAGCTGTCCCGCACGGGGTACGCGCTCCCGACGCTCGAGCTCGCCCCGCGCGACTCGATCGACGACTACGAGTACGAGGACTTCACGGTCGTCGGGTACCACCACCACCCGGCGATCAAGGCCGCGGTCGCCGTCTGATGCCCGGGACCGACTGGACCGAGCCCGTGCGCGGGGTCGGCATGGTCTGGGCCCGCTCGACGAACGGCGTGATCGGCGCCGACGGCGGGATGCCGTGGCACGTGCCCGAGGACCTCGCGCACTTCCGGCAGGTGACCGGCGACGCGACCGTCGTGATGGGCCGCCGAACCTGGGCCTCGCTGCCGGAGCGCTTCCGGCCCCTGCCCGGGCGCCGGAACGTCGTGCTCACCCGTGACGAGTCGTGGGCCGGGACGGACGAGGCCGCGGGGGCCGATGTCGCGCACGACCTCGCGACCGCGCTCGACACCGACGAACCCGTCTGGATCATGGGCGGCGGCCAGGTGTACGCGGCGGGGCTGCCCTTCGCCGACCGGGTGTCCGAGACGGTGATCGACGTCGAGGTCCCCGGTGACACGGTCGCGCCGGCGCTCGCCGAGGCGGACGGCTGGGCACTCGTCGACGAGGGCCCGTGGCAGACGTCCCGCACCGGCGTGCGCTACCGCTTCCTCGAGTGGCGCCGTCGCGCGTAGCGCACGGTGCTCGGGTGATCGCGCCCCGCTCCGAACACCGCGCCCCGCCACACCGGGGCGCGGTGTTCGGACGGGGGCGCGGTGCGCCGTGGACGTGACCGTCCACGCGGACGGCCGCCCTCGCCCGCATCCCCGGTACGCTGGTGCCCGTGTCCCCGCGTGAGAATCCCTTCGGCCAGGTCCTCGTCGCCCTCGTGACCCCGTTCACGGCTGACGGCGAGGTCGACTGGCCCGGCGTCGAGCAGCACATCGACGACTGCATCACCGCCGGTGCCGACGGCATCGTCGTGACCGGTACGACCGGCGAGACGTCGACCCTCACCGACCCGGAGAAGCTCCGACTGGTCGAGGTCGGCAAGTCCGTCGCCGCGGGCCGCGCGAAGATCATCACGGGCGGCGGCTCGAACGAGACCGCGCACGCCATCCACCTGTACAAGCAGAGCGAGAAGGCCGGCGCGGACGGCGTGATGATCGTCACGCCGTACTACAACAAGCCGACCCAGTCGGGTGTGCTCACGCACTTCCGGATGATCGCCGACGCCACCGACCTGCCGGTGATCCTGTACGACATCCCCGGCCGCACCGGCATCCCGATCACGTACGAGACGATCGTGCGCGCGTCGCACCACCCGAACATCCTCGCCGTGAAGGACGCCAAGGGTGACTTCGCCGAGGTCTCCCGGGTGCTCAACAACACCGACCTCATGTACTTCTCCGGTGACGACACCAACGTGCTCCCGCACCTGTCGATCGGCGCCACGGGGCTCATCGGCGTGACCGCGAACATCACGAGCACGCCGTACCGCACCATCGTCGACGCGGTGAACCGGGGCGACCTCGCGACCGCGACCGCCGAGCACAAGCGCGTCGAGCCGCTCGTCCGCGCGATCATGACGCACGTGCCCGGCACCGTCGCGGCGAAGTACGTCCTGCACGGGCTCGGCCGCATCGGCAGCCCGCGCGTCCGACTGCCGCTCGTCGGCCCCGAGGACTCCGAGGCGTACGCCATCGAGACCTCGCTCGAGGCCGTCCGGGACATCCCGGGCGCCGACTTCTCCAACTTCCGCCCCGACCGCAACGCTGCGGCCGGCGGCGCTCTTCCGAAGGTGCCAGGCACCACCCGCTAGCGAACACCGCGGCGTGCAGCACGCACGTCGCCCGAATCCGTAGGACCGAATGCCCACACAGATCTCCGAACCGCAGCCGCTCGAAGCCGGCACCCTCCGCGTGATCCCCATCGGGGGACTCGGCGAGATCGGTCGCAACATGACCGTCTACGAGTACGAGGGCAAGCTCCTCATCGTGGACGCCGGCGTGCTCTTCCCCGAGGAGCACCAGCCCGGGGTCGACCTGATCCTGCCGGACTTCGCGCCGATCCGGGACCGCCTCGACGACGTCCTCGGGGTCGTGCTCACGCACGGTCACGAGGACCACATCGGCGCCGTCCCGTACCTCCTGAAGCTCCGCGACGACATCCCGCTGATCGGCTCCACGCTGACCCTCGCGCTCGTCGAGGCGAAGCTCAAGGAACACCGGATCAAGCCGTACACGCTCGTCGTGGCCGAGGATCAGACCGAGCAGCTCGGCCCGTTCCACCTCGAGTTCGTGGCCGTGAACCACTCCATCCCGGACGCCCTCGCCGTCTCGATCACGACCCCCGCCGGTCGGGTCCTGCACACGGGCGACTTCAAGATGGACCAGCTCCCGCTCGACGACCGGATCACGGACCTCCGCGCCTTCGCTCGCCTCGGCGAGCAGGGCGTCGACCTGTTCCTGCCGGACTCGACGAACGCCGACGTCCCCGGGTTCACCGCGCCGGAGCGCGACATCGGACCGGTGCTCGAGAACATCATCACGCGCGCCCGCAAGAAGGTCGTCGTGGCGAGCTTCTCGTCGCACGTCCACCGCGTGCAGCAGGTCCTCGACGCCGCCGCCGCCGCGAACCGCAAGGTCGCGTTCATGGGGCGCTCGATGATCCGCAACATGACCATCGCCGCCGATCTCGGGTACCTGCGGGTGCCGGAGAACGTGCTCATCGACACGAAGAAGGCGAAGAACGTCCCCGACGACCAGATCGTCTACATGTCGACCGGCTCGCAGGGTGAGCCGATGGCCGTGCTGGCGCGCATGGCGAACCTCGAGCACCAGATCGAGATCGGCGAGGGCGACACCGTCATCCTCGCCTCGTCGCTCATCCCGGGCAACGAGAACGCCGTGTACCGGGTCATCGACGGACTGACGAAGCTCGGCGCGAAGGTCGTGCACAAGGGCAACGCGAAGGTGCACGTCTCCGGCCACGCGTCCGCCGGCGAGCTCCTCTACTGCTACAACATCCTGCGGCCGCGGAACGTCCTGCCGGTCCACGGCGAGCACCGCCACCTGTACGCGAACGCCGACCTGGCGATCCAGACGGGTGTGCCGCCGCGCAACGTGATCCTCGGGCAGGACGGCATCGTCGTCGACCTGAAGGACGGCGTCGCCACGGTGGCCGGACAGCTCGACATCGGCTACGTGTACGTCGACGGCTCGACCGTGGGCGAGATCACCGACGCCGACCTCAAGGACCGCCGCGTCCTGGCCGAAGAGGGCTTCATCTCCATCTTCACGGCGGTGGACTTCACCACGGGCCAGTGCGTCGTCGGCCCGGAGATCCAGTCGCGCGGCTTCGCCGAGGACGAGTCCGTCTTCGACGAGGTCCGTCCGCAGATCGCCAAGGCCCTCGCCGAGGCGGCCGCGAACGGCACCCGCGACAGCCACGCCTTCCAGCAGGTCGTGCGCCGGACCGTGGGCCGCTGGGTGAACACGAAGCACCGTCGCCGGCCGATGATCGTCCCGGTGGTCATCGAGGCGTAGCGCGCCGCGCTCAGCCGGATTGGAGGCCCGGTGCACGTTCCTGACGGACGTGCACCGGGCCTCCAGTCGCGTTCGCACCCCGTGGCGGGCGCGAGCCGACGGCGTGCGTCCGGTGCGCCCCGCCTGTCGGCCATCCTGATTCATCCCACAGGATGATGTTCCGTCGGTATGTCACTCAATAGTGTGCCGAGGTGACCGTCCTGCGTCGCTGGGTGTGGCCCGGCCTGAAGTTCCTCGTGTTCGCCGCCATCGCGGTGTCCCTCGTCCGCCTCGCGTTCTTCGCGGCCCAGCCGGAGGAGGCCGAGACCGTCCCGACCGGGCAGATCGAGGACCCGACCGTGACCGTGACGAAGGGCGACATCGTCAACGACGTCGAGGCCACTGGCACCATCCGCAGCGTCGCCTCCACCGCCGTGCGGTCCTCGGTCGAGGGCACCGTCAACAAGGTGTTCGTCGCGAACGGCGCGCACGTCGAGCAGGGCGCGCCGGTCATCGACGTCCGCGTGGAGACCCCGTCGACCGGTACGACCGACGACGGCGAACCGCTGCCCCCGACGATCACGTTCTCCACCGTCGTGGCCTCGGCGTCCGGCACCGTGTCCGGGCTCGACCTCGTCACGAAGCAGCCCGTCGCCGTCGGGGACACCGTCGCCCGGGTGGCGCCGGAGCGGTACCGCGCCACCGCGACGCTCGACGCCGCCCAGCTGTACCGCCTGACCTCGCGGCCGTCCGAGGCGACCGTGACCGTGAAGGACGGCCCGGCGCCGTTCACGTGCACGAACCTCGCGCTCACCAGCGCCGCTGCCGGCGGGGACGCCCCGTCCGACGAGTCCGGCGACGACTCCGGTGCGTCCGGGGCGGCCGGTGGCACCGAGCTCGCGTGCGACGTGCCCGGCGACGTCACGGTGTTCCCCGGACTCGAGGTCACGGTGGCCGTCCCGGCGGGCAAGGCCGCTGGCGTCCTCACGCTGCCGACCACGGCCGTGCAGGGGACCGCGCAGAAGGGGATCGTCACCGTGGTCGACGATGCGGGCAAGCGCGCCGAGAAGGCCGTCGCGCTCGGGCTCAACGACGGCGAGAGCGTCGAGGTGAAGTCCGGCCTGGCCGAGGGCGACACCGTCCTGCAGTTCGTCCCGGGCAAGGAGCAGGTCTCCGACGACGAGGCGACCGACGGCTCCGTGGTGATGGGATGAGTGTCCCCGTGACGCCGCGCGCAGCGCCGCTGGTCAGTGTCCGTGGGCTCCGGAAGTCGGTCGAGCTGCCGGACGGCTCACCGCTCGAGATCCTCCGCGGCGTCGACCTCGAGGTCGACGCGGGCAGCCGCGTCGCCATCGTCGGACGCTCCGGCTCCGGCAAGTCGACACTGCTGAACGTGCTCGGGCTGCTCGACACCCCGACCGAGGGCGTGCACGAGTTCGACGGCGTCGACGTCGGCGGCGCCGGGTCCCTCCGCCGTGACCGCGTGCGTGGTGACGACGTCGGGTTCGTGTTCCAGCAGTTCAACCTCCTGCAGGGCCGCACGGCGCTCGAGAACGTCGAGGTCCCGCTGCTCTACGCCACCGGCCGGGCCTTCTGGCAACGGCGCCGGCTCGCGCTCGAGATGCTCGACCGCGTCGGACTCGCCGATCGAGCCGACACCCAACCGCACCGGCTCTCCGGCGGCGAACAGCAGCGCGTCGCGATCGCCCGCGCGCTCGTCCGGGCGCCGCGGCTGATCCTGGCCGACGAGCCCACCGGCGCCCTCGACGTCGACACCGGCCGGATCGTCATGGAACTGCTCGAGACCGTCGCCACCGAGACCGGGGCGGCTCTCATGACCATCACGCACGACCCCGCGGTCGCCGCACGGGCGGACGTGGTGCACCGGATCGACCACGGGGTGGTCGTGGACCCGGCCGCTCTGGGGGTCGTCGGTTCCGGTACCGTCGGCGCCGCCGCTCCGGCGGTGACCTCGTGAACCGCGTCGTGACGACCGTCGTCGGGACGCTCGTCGAGTCCTGGCAGGAACTCCGGGTCCACCGCGGCCGTGTCGTCCTCAGCCTCATCGGCGTCACCATCGCCGTGGCGTCCCTGGCGGTCGTCGTCGGGTTCGGCTCCCTCGCCGAGCGCGTGACGGCGGCCTTCAGCGAGCAGTACGGCGGGCGTGCCGCGACCTACAGCCTCACCGGAGCCTCATCGTCGGGCGACGGGACCGGAGCCGCCGCCGCGGCCGACGCCGTGACGCTCGACCGCGAACTGCGAGCAGCAGCCGACCGGTACGACGTGCGGTACGCCACCGAGGCCAGCTACACCTCGCGCCGCGTGCAGTTCCCGGACGGCGTCGCCGAGGTGCAGGGCATGACCGTCGACCCGCCCTACGCCGAGATGCACCGGCTGCGGATGGCGTCCGGCTCGTGGTTCACCGCCGCCGACCGGGAGCGACTCGCCCCGGCGATCGTGGTGAACCAGGCGTTCCTCGACCGGCTCGGCGGTGCCGACGTCGTCACGCACCCGACCGTCCGCCTCACCGGCACCCCGGGGGTGACCGCCGTCGTCGTCGGCGAGTACGCGTCCTCCGAGTTCGACACCGAGCCGATGTTCTACCAGCTCGCGAACTCCACGGCGACGTCGAGCGTGGCCGCGGGCACCGACGACGGCAACCAGCGCACCTTCGAGGTGTGGATCCCGCAGTCGGGCGCGAAGGCCCTCGCGAACCGGATCGCCAGCGACGCCGAGCGCGCCGTCGGCAACGGCATGCAGGTCGACGCCGGGCGGATGGACGCCGCGGGTTCGGTGGACGGAGACCCCCTCGGAGCGATGCGCTACGTCATCGCAGGCGTGGCCGTCCTCGTGCTCGTGCTCGGCGGGCTCGGGCTCCTCAACGTCTCGCTCGTGAGCGTCCGGCAGCGGATCCGCGAGATCGGCATCCGGCGCGGGGTCGGCGCCTCGGCCGGGCGGATCTTCGTCGCGGTGCTGCTCGAGAACGTGCTCGGCACCCTGGTCGCGGGTGGCATCGGCGTGATGATCGGCGCCGCGGTGCTCGGGAACGAGACCGTCCGTGGACTCATCACGAGCGGTGTCGAGGTCGGGGGAGCGCCGTTCCCGCTCGAGGCCGCGTTGATCGGCGTCGGGTCGGCCGTGGCCGTCGGTGCGCTCGCCGGGTTCCTGCCGGCGATCCTGGCCGTGCGCGTGAAGGTGATCGACGCGATCCGCTACTGACCGGTGGGTTCGCGCTCGGCGGGCCTCCCTTGGTTCGTCCTGGGAGGGCGCTTGGGATGGGTGCGGTGGGTTCGCTCCGGCGGGCCTCCCTTGGTTTGTCCTGGGAGGGGATTAGGGTTCTGCCCATGGCCGGAGGCACCAAGTCGACCACGCGCTCGCGCGCGTCCTCGTCGTCCCGTGGAAGCGGGACGCGCGGTACGTCGCGCACCCAGGCCACGACGAAGAAGCTCCCGCAGGCGGCACCGACACCGGTGTTCCGCGAGCAGAACCCGCTCGTGACCTTCTGGCTGGCGATGGCGCACGGCGTCGGGGCGATGTTCCGCCTGCTCGGTCAGGAGACCCTCGAGAAGGACCAGCGCCGCGACGGTTTCCCGTTCCTGCTGTTCGTCCTGGCGATCGCGGGCGCGGTCGTCGAGTGGCTCAACCCGACGAACTCCGTCTCGGTTGCACTCGACGCCTACACGTTCGGCGGGCTGTTCGGACGGCTGGCCTTCGCGCTCCCCGTCATCATGGTCGTCTTCGCCGGCTGGCTCTTCCGGCACCCGGCCTCGGTGCACGACAACACCCGCATCGGGATCGGCCTCGGGCTGCTGCTCGTGTCGATCGCCTCGCTCTGCCACGTCTTCGGCGGCCAGCCGAGCGCCACGGACGGCATGCCCGCGCTCGCCGCTGCCGGCGGGGTGATCGGCTGGGTGGTCATCGGGTGGCTCGTGACCATCGCCACCGCCTGGGTCGCCGTCCCGGTGGCGATCGTCCTGCTCGTCCTCTCGCTCTTCATCATCACCAAGACGCCGCCGAACAAGCTCGGCCGACGCCTGCACGAGCTGTACGCGTACCTGTTCGGCGCGCCGGCCCCCGCCGCCGAGACCGAGGACGCCGTGGCCGAGGCCCCAGCGCCGCGCGCGAAGTCCTCCAAGCGCGGGAAGAAGGGCGACACCGACTTCCAGCTGTTCGACGACCTCGGCTTCGACGACGACAAGGCCGCTGCCGACGACGAGACCGAGGGCGGCACGATTCCCTGGTGGCGCCGCAACAAGTCCGGGCGCGAGGAAGACCCGGCCTACGACAGCCCCGTGATCACCGGCGCGACCTCGACGGTGCCCGAGGTGCCGGCAGCCGCGGCAGCGCCGAACCCGAACGCGGGCGCGGCGGCCGGGCTGATCGACCACACGCCCGCCGAGCCGGCGTCCGTGAACCTCAACGACTCCGTCGAACAGGACCTGCAGGACGCCGAGCAGGCGCTCCGCGACTTCGGGACACCCGTCCCGGAGCGTCCCGCGGCGACCGAGGTGATCCGTCCGGACGCGGCCGTGTCCCCGGTGGTCTCCCCGTCCCTCCCGGCCGACGACGTCCCGGAGGCTGCCGACGACGGTCTCCCGCCCGTCGCCGCTGCCGAAGAGGACCCGTCCGCGCCGTACCGTCTGCCGGCCGCGACCACCCTGAGCTCCGGCTCGCCGTCGGTCGCCCGCAGCCAGGCGAACGACGACATCGTCGCCGCGATCACCGGTGTCCTCACCGAGTTCAAGGTCGACGCGAAGGTCACCGGCTTCTCGCGCGGCCCGACCGTCACCCGGTACGAGATCGAGCTCGGCCCCGGCGTCAAGGTCGAGCGCGTCACGGCGCTGTCGAAGAACCTGTCGTACGCCGTCGCCTCGAACGAGGTCCGGATCCTGTCGCCGATCCCGGGCAAGAGCGCGATCGGCGTCGAGATCCCCAACTCCGATCGCGAGACGGTCTCGCTCGGCGACGTGCTCCGGTCGAACGCCGCACGCAAGTCGAAGCACCCGATGACGATCGGTGTCGGCAAGGACGTCGAGGGCGGGTTCGTCGTGGCGAACCTCGCGAAGATGCCGCACCTGCTCGTCGCCGGCTCCACCGGTTCCGGCAAGTCGGTGTTCATCAACTCGATGATCACGTCGCTCCTGATGCGCGCGAAGCCGTCCGAGGTCCGCATGGTCCTCGTCGACCCGAAGCGCGTGGAGCTCTCGATCTACGCGGGCGTCCCGCACCTCATCACGCCCATCATCACGAACCCGAAGAAGGCGGCCGAGGCGCTGCAGTGGGTCGTGAAGGAGATGGACATGCGGTACGACGACCTCGCGTCGTTCGGGTTCCGCCACGTCGACGACTTCAACAAGGCGATCGAGAACAACGAGATCGTCCTGCCGGCGGGCAGCGAGCGGAAGCTCAAGCCGTACCCGTACCTGCTCGTCGTGGTGGACGAGCTCGCCGACCTCATGCTCGTCGCCCCGCGCGACGTCGAGGAGTCGATCGTCCGCATCACCCAGCTCGCCCGTGCCGCGGGCATCCACCTCGTGCTCGCGACGCAGCGGCCCTCGGTCGACGTCATCACCGGTCTGATCAAGGCCAACGTCCCGTCGCGCATCGCGTTCGCCGTCACGAGCGTCACCGACTCCCGCGTCATCCTCGACCAGCCCGGTGCCGACAAGCTCATCGGGCAGGGCGACGCGCTCTTCCTGCCGATGGGGTCGTCGAAGTCGCTGCGCGTGCAGGGTGCCTGGGTGAACGAGAGCGAGGTCGCCGAGGTCGTCCAGCACGTCACGCGCCAGGCCCGCCCGGAGTACCGCCAGGACGTCCAGGCCGTGGTCGAGCGCAAGGAGATCGACGCGGACATCGGCGACGACCTCGAGCTGCTGCTCGCCGCCGTCGAGCAAGTGGTGTCGACGCAGTTCGGCTCGACCTCGATGCTGCAGCGCAAGCTCCGCGTGGGCTTCGCCAAGGCCGGCCGCCTCATGGACCTGATGGAGTCGCGCGACATCGTCGGGCCGTCCGAGGGGTCGAAGGCCCGCGACGTGCTCGTGACGGCCGACCAGCTGCCGTCGGTGCTCGCGAAGCTCCGGGGCGAGGAACCGCCCGCCGCTGCAGCGCCCGCCACCGGCGCCGGACTCGTCGGTACGACCGCTGCACCGGCTGCGCCCACGTCCGCGCCGTCAGACGACGGCGACCGCTACGGAGCCGACCCGGTGGGGGACATGACGCGCGGGTACGATGAAGCCGACGACGAGCCCGATGAGGACGCGTGGGGACTGACGGGCAGGGAGTGACGGCGATGACCGCCTCGAACGGTACGGACACCACGCACGGCGCGAAGTTCCCGTGGCGCGGACGACTCATCCGCAAGGGCCCCGGCCCGGCGTCGACGGGCAACGTCGCGAACATCATCACGGTCATCCGGATCCTGATGGCCCCGCTGTTCTTCGTGCTGCTCCTGACGGACGCCGGAGCCGACGGGCCGCTGCGGATCTGGGCGGCGATCACCTTCGTCGTGGCGATCGTCACGGACAGCGCCGACGGCATCATCGCCCGACGCCAGAACCTCGTCACGGACTTCGGCAAGCTCGTCGACCCGATCGCCGACAAGGTGCTCATCGGCGGTGCCCTCGTGGCCCTGTCGATCCTGGCTGAACTGCCCTGGTACGTGACCGTGCTCATCATGGTGCGCGAGATCGGCATCACGGTGTTCCGCTTCGCGGTGCTCTCCGACCGGGTGATCCCGGCGAGCCGCGGCGGGAAGATCAAGACCGTGCTGCAGGCCGTGGCGCTCACGGCGGCACTCTTCCCGTGGTGGAACCTCGTGGGGGACTGGGCGCACTGGGTCAACGGCATCCTGATGACGGCGGCGTTCCTCGCGACCGTCCTGAGCGGCATCGACTACCTCTGGCAGGCCTGGAAGCACAACCGGACCGCGGCGTGACGCACGGGTCGGGCGCGGCGGCCCTGGTCGCCGAGCTGACCGCCCGCGGGGAGACCGTCGCGGTCGCCGAGTCCCTCACCGGGGGACTCGTGGTGGCGACCCTGGTCGGTGTGCCCGGCGCCAGCGCGGTCGTCCGCGGCGGCGTCGTGGCCTACGCGACCCCCGTGAAGCACTCCGTCCTCGGTGTCTCGGACACGCTGCTCGCCAGCAACGGCGCCGTCGACCCGGAGGTCGCCCGGCAGATGGCCAGCGGAGTTCGCACGGCTCTGGCGGTCGACGGAGCAGCCGCGACGTGGGGGATCAGCACCACCGGGGTCGCCGGCCCGGACCCGCAGGACGGCAAGCCCGTCGGCACGGTGTTCGTCGGGATCGCCTCCGAGGACGGCGCCACGGCGTACGAACTGCACCTCGACGGCGACCGTGAGGCAATCCGTCAGGCGACCGTCTCCGAACTCCTGGCACGGATGTCGTCCACGATCCGGGGCCGGGAATAGGTCCCGTTTCCACTGGGTTACATCTCACGCAATCTCCAGCGGTACAGCAGCCGGCCTCGCTAGCATGCTGCAACCGGCAACGCTACAGTTGCTCAACCCGAACTCGGCCATCCGGTCCGAGCGGGCGCGGAGACGACAGAGAGGAGGAGTTCTCATGGTTCTCGTTCGTCAGGAAATCGGCGACGTTCTGCGGGACTTCCGCTTGCAGAAGGGCCGGACCCTCCGTCAGGTCGCGTCCAAGGCCAGCGTGGCTCTCGGGTACCTCAGTGAGGTCGAGCGTGGTCAGAAAGAGGCCAGCTCGGAGATCCTCGCATCCGTCGCGGATGCGCTGGACACTCCCATCTCCACGATCATGCGCGAGGTGGGCGACCGCCTCGCGATCGTCGAGGGACTCACCCCCGTACCGGACACGCTCCCGGACGACCTCGTCGCCGAGTTCGACAACGACCTCGCGGTGCGCTGACCCGCACCGCTCCACGACGCCCCCGCTGGTCCGCCAGCGGGGGCGTTCGTGCATCCGGCGGGCGCGTGCCGTCTACGCTGGAACGATGCGCGTGAGTGAGTTCTGGCGAGCGGTCGACCAGGTGTTCGGCGATGCCTACGGCGCCGTCGTCAGCCGAGACGTGGTGCTCGAGGAACTCGGCGGGCGGTCCGCGGCGGAGGCCCTCGCGGCGGGGATCGACGCACGCCGGGTCTGGGAAGCGCTCTGCGACTCCCAGGACGTCCCGCTCGACAAGCGGCACGGCAAGGGCCTCGCCGAACCGCGGGACTGATCCGAACACCTGTTCGGCGTGTTGCTCGAACGCGTGTTCGATCGGTGGTACTTTCCTCCACATCGGCGCTGTACGAGGACTTCGTCCACAGATCGCGCGGCCGGCGGCAGTGATGTCGGTGGCCCGCTCTAGGTTCGAGGTCATCGGGAACAGCCCGAAGCCTTGTCGCTGAGACACCGGCCCTGCACCACCGGCCGGGGTGGACGCGACAGCCTACAGGCGGCCGACACCGAGCACGAAGGAGCACCCCATGCCATCACCCCAGGACCGCGAGAAGGCCCTCGAGACCGCCCTCGCACAGATCGACCGGCAGTTCGGCAAGGGCACGGTGATGCGCCTCGGCTCGGACGAGCGCGCCCCCGTCGCCACCATCCCGACCGGTTCGGTCGCGCTCGACGTCGCGCTCGGGATCGGTGGCCTGCCGCGTGGCCGCATCATCGAGATCTACGGCCCGGAGTCGTCGGGTAAGACCACCCTGACGCTGCACGCGATCGCCAACGCCCAGCGCGCCGGCGGCATCGCGGCGTTCATCGACGCGGAGCACGCGCTCGACCCGGAGTACGCCAAGAAGCTCGGCGTCGACATCGACGCCCTCCTCGTCTCCCAGCCGGACACCGGTGAGCAGGCGCTCGAGATCGCCGACATGCTCGTCCGATCCGGTTCCATCGACCTCGTCGTCATCGACTCCGTCGCGGCGCTCGTGCCCCGCGCCGAGATCGAGGGTGAGATGGGTGACTCGCACGTCGGTCTCCAGGCGCGCCTCATGTCGCAGGCCCTCCGCAAGCTCGCCGGTGGGCTCAACCAGACCCAGACCACGATGATCTTCATCAACCAGCTGCGCGAGAAGATCGGTGTCTTCTTCGGCAGCCCGGAGACCACGGCTGGCGGTAAGGCGCTCAAGTTCTACGCGTCGGTCCGCCTCGACATCCGACGCATCGAGACGCTCAAGAGCGGCACCGACGCAGTCGGCAACCGCACCCGCGTGAAGGTCGTCAAGAACAAGATGGCGCCGCCCTTCAAGCAGGCCGAGTTCGACATCCTGTACGGCACGGGGATCTCGCGCGAGGGCTCGTTGCTCGACTTCGGTGTCGACCACGGCATCGTCAAGAAGTCGGGTGCCTGGTACACGTACGACGGCGACCAGCTCGGGCAGGGCAAGGAGAACTCGCGGTCGTTCCTCATCCAGAACCCGGAGATCGCTGCCGAGATCGAGGGCAAGATCCTCGCGAAGCTCGGTGTCGGTGGCGCGTCCGTCGAAGCGGCTGAGGCGCCGGTCGAGTCGATCGCGCCGAGGATCGCGGAGCGCAAGGGCGCGTGACGACCGACCACGACGACGACGCGGGCCTCGCGCCGGTCACCGATCTGTTCGGTGCGCGGTCCCGTCGCGTCGCTCCCGCTCCCGCTCCCGCTCCAGCTCCCGGAACGGACGCTCCTGCTCCTGACAACGAGAGCGACATCGCTGCGGACGCGGACGCCCCGATCCCGCTTCCGATCCAAGGGGCGCGAGCGCAGGCCGAGTGGCTGCAGCCGGTGGTCGGGGACGGCTCCGGACGCAGTGCCCGGGCGGAGCAGGACGGCTACGACGACGACCACACCGCCGACGCCACCACCGCCTCGGTGTTCGCCATCGACGGCGGGGCGGAGATCGACCCGGCCGATGCACCGCGCCCGATCGACGAGCAACGCGCCGATGCCGAACGGCTCAGCATGCGGGCTCTCGGGCGCAAGGGTGTGAGCGAGTCCGAGCTCCGGACGATGCTGACGAAGAACGACCTCGACCCTGAGGTCGTCGAGCACGAGGTCGAGCGGCTCACCCGTGTGGGCCTGCTGGACGACGTCGCGCTGGCGACCGACCTCGTCGACCGTCTGCACGACCGGAAGGGCCTCGGTCGTCAGGGCGTGGTGGCGGAACTCCGTCGCCGCGGGATCGACCAGGCGGCGATCGACGCTGCGCTCGAGGCAGCGGCCGATGACGAGGACGACGAGTTCGTCCGCGCGATCGAGCTCGCCGAGAAGCGCGCGGGACAGCTCCGCGGGCTGGACCGAGCGACCGCGGAACGTCGCCTGTCGGGCTTCCTGATGCGCAAGGGCTACAACGGCGGTGTCGTCCGCATCGCGGTGGAGCGTGCGCTCGACGGCGGCGGTCGGGGTCCCCGTGGCCCCCGCGGCTCCGTCCGCTTCGAGTAGCCGAGGCGCGCTCCGGCGGATTTACACTGGGACGACCATGGCCACCGTCGCAGCGCGCCCCCGCACCTACGAAGTCCGCACCTACGGGTGCCAGATGAACGTGCACGACTCCGAGCGTCTCAGCGGCTCGCTCCTGGCCGCCGGGTACGTCGCGGCCGACGGTGACCAGGCGGACGTGGTCGTCATCAACACGTGCGCCGTGCGCGAGAACGCCGACAACCGGCTGTACGGCAACCTCGGGCAGCTCGCGGGCATCAAGCGCGAGCACCCCGGCATGCAGATCGCGGTCGGCGGGTGCCTGGCGCAGAAGGACAAGAACGTCATCCTCGAGAAGGCGCCGTGGGTCGACGTCGTGTTCGGCACGCACAACATGGGGTCGCTGCCGACCCTGCTCGAGCGAGCGCGCCACAACGACGAGGCGCAGATCGAGATCCTCGAGGCGCTCGACGTCTTCCCGTCGACCCTCCCGACCAAGCGGGACTCGACGCACAGCGGCTGGGTGTCGATCTCCGTCGGCTGCAACAACACGTGCACGTTCTGCATCGTCCCGTCGCTCCGCGGCAAGGAGAAGGACCGCCGCCCCGGTGACGTCCTCGCCGAGGTCCAGGCGCTCGTCGACGACGGGGCGATCGAGGTCACCCTGCTCGGTCAGAACGTCAACTCGTACGGGGTCGAGTTCGGTGACCGGCAGGCGTTCGGCAAGCTCCTGCGGGCCACCGGGCAGATCGAGGGCCTCGAGCGTGTCCGGTTCACCAGCCCGCACCCGGCGGCCTTCACCGACGACGTCATCGACGCGATGGCCGAGACCCCGAACGTGATGCCGCAGCTGCACATGCCGCTGCAGTCCGGGTCGGACCGGGTGCTCAAGGCGATGCGTCGGAGCTACCGGAGCGAGCGGTTCCTCGGCATCCTCGACCGGGTGCGCGCGAAGATCCCGCACGCGGCGATCTCCACGGACATCATCGTCGGGTTCCCCGGCGAGACCGAGCAGGACTTCGAGGACACCCTGCGCGTCGTCGAGCAGGCTCGGTTCGCCTCCGCGTTCACCTTCCAGTACTCCATCCGCCCCGGTACGCCCGCGGCGACGATGGACGACCAGCTGCCGAAGCAGGTCGTGCAGCAGCGCTACGAGCGACTCGTCGCGCTGCAGGAGCGCATCACGGCGGAGGAGAACGCCGCCCAGGTCGGCCGACGCATCGAGGTGCTCGTCGCGACGGGCGAGGGCAAGAAGGACGACACGACCCACCGGCTGTCCGGCCGCGCCGAGGACTCCCGACTCGTGCACTTCGCCGTGCCGGAGGGATCCGTCGTGCCGCGGCCCGGCGACGTCGTGACGGTCGAGGTCACCCGCTCCGCGCCGCACTTCCTCATCGCCGACAACGCCGGGCCGCTGTCGATCCGCCGCACCCGCGCCGGCGACGCCTGGGACCGAGCGCAGGCGGAGAGCTGTGGCGTGCCGACACCGGCCGCACCCGCCGACGGCCCCCGCGCGGTCTCGCTCGGCCTGCCCACGCTCCGTGTCGGCCGCTGACCGCGGGCCCGGCGACGCCCACACCGACGCGACGGGCACCGACGCCGACAGCGACGCGGCGGCCACCGACGCCGATGGCGCCACGGCGGCCACCGACGCCGGCGGCGCCACCGCGGCCACCGACGCCGACCTGATCGCCGTCGTCGGCGCCACCGGCACCGGCAAGTCCGACCTCGGGATCGCGCTGGCGGAACGGCTGCGGGCATCCGGACGCCCGGCGGAGATCGTCAACGCCGACGCCATGCAGCTGTACCGCGGCATGGACATCGGGACCGCGAAGCTCACCGTCGCGGAACGTCGGGGTGTCCCGCACCACCAGCTCGACGTGCTCGACGTCACCGACGAGGCGAGCGTCGCCGCGTACCAACGCGACGCCCGAGCCGAGATCGACGCGATCCACGGGCGCGGCGGCGTCGCGATCCTCGTCGGCGGCAGCGGCCTGTACGTGTCGGCGGTGCTGTTCGACCTCGCGTTCCCCGGCACCGACCCCGAACTCCGGGCACAGCTCGAACGAGAGCACGACGAGCTCGGCCCCGGCATACTGCTCGAGCGGCTCCGGGCCCTCGACCCGACTGCCGCAGCGACGATCGACGCACGCAACCCACGGCGGTTGATCCGCGCCCTGGAGATCGCGAGCCGATCCGAGGTCGTCACCCCGAGCCTCCCGTCCGCGCCCCGCGCCTGGCGACCAGCTCGGATCCTGCACCTGCACCGTGAACGGCAGCAGCTCATCGCCGGCCTGCACGAGCGCGCCGCGCGCATGTTCGCGGCGGGTCTGGTCGACGAGGTCGACGCCCTGCGCGAGCAGGGTCTGGAACGCGGGAGGACGGCACGGGCCGCGATCGGGTACTCGCAGGCGCTCGAGGTGCTGCGGGGCGAGTCCACCGTCGCGCAGGCCGTCGAGGCCACGGGCATCGCCACCCGCAAGTACGCGCGACGCCAGGTCTCCTGGTTCCGCCGCTACGCCGACGCCGAGGTGCTCGACGTCACCGGAGCCGACCGGACGGCACTCACCGAGACGGCCCGTAGGATCGTCCCGTGACCGAGCTGCACTTCACCAAGGGCCAGGGGACCGGCAACGACTTCGTCCTGTTCGCCGACCCCGACGCCACGGTCGACCTGACCCCCGAGCGGATCCGTGCGATCGCGGACCGGCGCTTCGGCGTGGGCGGCGACGGCGTCATCCGCGCGGTCCGGTCCGAGTCGTTGCCGGAGGGGCAGGCGCTCCTGGCAGAGGACCCCGCCGCGGCCTGGTTCATGGACTACCACAACGCCGACGGCACCGTCGCGGAGATGTGCGGAAACGGCATCCGCGTGTTCGCGCGCTACCTCACCGAGTCCGGCCTCGTCGAGCTCGCGCCGGGGGAGACCCTGACGGTCGGCAGCCGCAAGGGCCTGGTCGACATCCAGCGCACGACCAACGGCTTCGCAGCCGACCTCGGCCGCTGGGGTCTCGGCATCGAGGGCGGTGGGTCGGACGACGTCCTCGTCCGCGCGAAGAACCTCGACCGTGCGCGCCCCGGCCTCGGCATCGACGTGGGCAACCCGCACGTGGTCGTCGCCCTCGCGACCGACGACGAGCTCGCGGACGTCGACCTCACCTACGTGCCCGTCCTCGATCCGGCGCCCGCCGCGGGGGCGAACGTCGAGTTCGTCCTGCCCGGCGACCCCCTCGTCCAGGACGGCGTCGGGCAGATCACGATGCGCGTGCACGAGCGCGGCAGCGGCGAGACCCTGTCGTGCGGCACGGGCGCGGTGGCCGCGGCGCTCGCG
The DNA here is from genome assembly GCF_040544915.1 of Curtobacterium sp. 1544. Classification (NCBI taxonomy): domain Bacteria; kingdom Bacillati; phylum Actinomycetota; class Actinomycetes; order Micrococcales; family Microbacteriaceae; genus Curtobacterium; species Curtobacterium sp. 1544. The sequence goes on along the minus strand of NZ_JBEPKX010000043.1, from coordinate 10,906 downwards.
ACGCGGTACTGGGCCGGCAACGGCGCGCCCGACACGTGGCGCGTCCGCGTCCCCGGCGGCGTCGTCACCGTGCGCATGTTCGCGGCGGAGGACGGCGAGCACGTCTCGTTGTCCGGTCCGGCGGAACTCGTCTTCTCGGGTGACCTGACGGTCTGACCCGACCGCGGTCGTCGGACTGGAGGCACGGATCACCGTGCCGACGTCGGTGACGCTGGTCGTGCCTCCAGACGGCATCCCGGCCCTGGCCGGGTCCTAGTCGGTCGCGGTCGCTTCGGCTGTGCGGTGCACCCGCAGCACGCGGAAGCCCTTGTCCGTCGTCGCCCGCGCCACGTGGAAGCCCGCGTCGAGGGTGTCGTCGAGCCACCGCTGCAGCGAGTCGCCACCGAGGTCCTTCGAGACGACGAGCCAGGCGTCGCCGCCGACCTCGAGCCGCGGGAGCCACGTCAGCAGGATCTGGTGCAGCTCGTCCTTGCCGACGCGGATCGGGGGGTTCGACCAGATCGTCCGGAAGCGCAGATCGGCCGGGACGTCGTCGGGCAGCGCGAGGAACACGTTCTCGGTGCCGGCAGCGGCTGCGTTCGCGCGGGCCAGCCCGAGGACCCGCTCGTTGACGTCGACGCCCCAGACCTGCGCCTCGGGGGACTCGAGCGCCATCGTGATCGCGATCGGACCCCAGCCGCAGCCGACGTCGAGCAGCGCGCCGTCGTGGGCGGGCGGCGGCACGGAACCGAGCAGGACCCGGGTGCCGCGGTCGAGGCCGTCCGGGCTGAAGACCCCTGCCGCGGTGGTGAGCGTGAGCGCCCGACCGGCGAGGGTGACCTGGATCTGCCGTTCCCGGGCGTCCGACGTCGGGCTCGCGGAGAAGTAGTGGTCGTTCGCCATGGATGAACCGTACCGGGAACCCCGTGTGTCCCGGGCCGTGCGGAGGTACCCTGTGCACAGGATGACGGATACCCACCAGAACGACCAGATCAACGACGACAGCGCTGCCGGTGTCGTCGAACGGGTCCTGCGCAACGCGGACTCCCGAGCGGCCTCGTCCGTGTTCGCACCGGCGCAGGCGATCCAGACCCGATCGGTCGACGACCGCGGCTGGAACGGCGACGGCGAGCAGTACGACCGCGAGGACCGCGCGGCCCTCCGACGCGTCGCCGGCCTCTCCACCGAACTCGAGGACGTCACCGAGGTCGAGTACCGGCAGCTCCGGCTCGAACAGGTCGTCCTGATCGGCGTCTACCCGCACGGCGACGCCTCCGACGCCGAGAACTCCCTGCGCGAACTCGCTGCGCTCGCCGAGACGGCGGGCGCCGTGGTGCTCGACGGGCTGCTGCAGCGCCGGCCGAACCCGGACCCGTCCACCTACCTCGGCAAGGGCAAGGCCGAGGAACTCGCGATGGTCGTCAAGGCGACCGGTGCCGACACGGTCATCGCCGACACCGAACTCGCGCCGTCCCAGCGTCGTGCGCTCGAGGACGTCGTCAAGGTCAAGGTCATCGACCGGACGGCCGTGATCCTCGACATCTTCAGCCAGCACGCCAAGAGCCGCGAGGGCAAGGCGCAGGTCGAACTGGCACAGCTCGAGTACCTCCTGCCGCGACTCCGTGGGTGGGGTGAGTCGATGTCCCGCCAGGCCGGTGGTCAGGTCTCCGGCGGCGCCGGCATGGGTTCCCGTGGCCCCGGTGAGACGAAGATCGAGCTCGACCGACGTCGCATCCACACCCGGATGTCGAAGCTCCGTCGGCAGATCGCCGGCTTCCGTCCCGCACGCGAGGCGAAGCGGGCCGACCGACACCGCAACGACGTGCCGAGCGTCGCGATCGCCGGCTACACCAACGCGGGCAAGTCCTCGCTGCTGAACCGGCTGACGAGCGCGGGCGTCCTCGTCCAGAACCAGCTCTTCGCGACGCTTGACGCCACGGTCCGCCGGACCGAGAGCGCCAAGGGCCGCGAGTTCACCTTCGTCGACACCGTCGGTTTCGTGCGCAACCTGCCGCACCAGCTCGTGGAGGCCTTCCGCTCCACGCTGGAGGAAGTGGGCGAGGCGGACGTCATCGTGCACGTCGTCGACGGCTCACACCCCGACCCGGTCGCGCAGCTGGCGACCGTGCGCGAGGTCATCGGCGACGTCGGCGCGCGAGAGATCCCGGAGATCGTCGCGTTCAACAAGGCGGACCTGATCGACGAGTCGCAGCGCCTCGTGCTGGTCGGCCTCGTGCCGGACGCCGTGTTCGTCTCGGCGCGCACCGGTGAGGGCATCCAGGACCTGCTCGAGGCGATCGAGTCCCGCCTGCCCGAGCCCGACGTGTCGCTGACCGTGGTGATCCCCTACGACCGGGGCGACCTCGTGTCGTCCCTGCACGACGCGGGCGCCGTGGAGTCGGTCGACTACGTCGAGGACGGCACCCGCCTCGACGTGCGGGTGTTCCAGCGACAGGTCGCGGAGCTCGACCCCTTCGTGGTCGCGCCCGTCGCGTCCTGATCGCGGGGCGTACCCAGCGCGTGCCTGCCAACGGCGTCGAGTGAGCAGGAATCGTCGGGTCGACGCGTTCGACTCGACGATTGCTGCTCCCTCGACGGGGACGCAGGTCAGATCGAGCGGAGGACCGCCACGACCTTGCCGAGCACGGTGGCCGCGTCGCCCAGGATCGGTTCGAACGCGGTGTTGCGGGGGAGCAGCCACGTGTGGCCGTCGCGCTGCCGGAAGACCTTGACGGTCGCTTCCTCGTCGAGCATCGCGGCGACGATGTCCCCGTTCTCCGCGGTCTGCTGCGAGCGGACGACGACCCAGTCGCCGTCGCAGATCGCGGCGTCGATCATCGACTCGCCCACGACCTTGAGCATGAAGAGGTCGCCCGTCCCGACCAGCTGACGCGGGAGCGGCACGATCTCGTCGACGTGCTGCTCGGCCGTGATCGGCACACCGGCGGCGATGCGGCCGACGAGCGGGACGAGGGTCGTGGCGTCGACGTCGGGTCCGTCGACGTCCGGTGTCGGCTCGTCGACCAGCACCTCGAGCGCGCGGGGGCGGTTCGGGTCGCGGCGGATCCAGCCGCCGAGCTCGAGCTGGCCGAGCTGGTGGGAGACGCTGGAGAGCGACGACAGGCCGGCAGCGTCGCCGATCTCGCGCATGCTCGGCGGGTAGCCCCGGCTGGCGATCGACGCACGGATCGCGTCGAGGATCGCCTGCTGCTTCGCCGTCAGCGGCTTCTGGACCCGCAGTTCGTCCGCCACGTCGTCTCGCCCTTCGTCGGTGCTGGGACGGTGCCCGCGGGAATGTCGGTGGTCCCCGTTTGACTTGTCCCAGTCGATCGAAACAGTATCCGACCGGCCCACGCCGAACAAACACCTGTTCGAGCGTGTCGGCAGAAATCTCCCCAGAAATCTCCGGACAGGACTTGTGCGACCTCGCATTCGAAACTATGTTCGGTACAGGACTTCGGTTCATCCGAACGGGAAGGCAAGAACGACATGAGCACCATCGCCATCGCTGACATCCAGCGCCCCACGGCGCCCGCCGTGCGTACGCGCCTGCGCCTCACGCGCCGCGGGCGGTTCGTCATCACGACGCTCGCCGCGATCCCCCTGCTCCTGGTCGTCGCCCTCGCGGTGCTGAACGGCGGGCAGGCGTCCGCCGGCAACACCCAGGCGAACGTCCACTTCGACACGGTCACCATCCAGCCGGGCGAGACGCTCTGGCAGCTGGCGGAGGAGACCGCTCCGAACGCCGACCCGCGCGACTTCGTGCAGGACGTGATCAGCCTGAACGCACTCGACGGCTCCGGCCTGCAGGCGGGCGAGCAGATCGCGATCCCGGCGCAGTACACCTCCGCCAAGTAGCGGGCGGAAGAGCCGAGCGGGAGCAGCGGACGGAAGCAGCACGCCTGCGCACCGTCCGGACGGCCGGTCTCCGCGGGGCACATGCGGCCTACGATGGATCGGTGGCATTCACGCTCGAAGACCTCCCGATCCGAGACGACCTGCGCGGGCAGAGCCCGTACGGCGCCCCGCAGAAGCACGTGCGCGTGCAACTCAACGTCAACGAGAACACGCATCCCGTGCCGGCTGACGTCGCCGAGGACATCGTCGCGTCGATCAGGCAGGCCCTCGCGACCGTGAACCGCTACCCCGATCGCGAGTTCACCGAGCTCCGACAGTCGCTGGCGGACTACCTCCAGCGCGGGCTCGGGTCGGACCAGGGAATCGGGACCGGCCAGACGATCAGCGCCGAGCAGATATGGGCGGCGAACGGCTCGAACGAGGTCCTGCAGCAGCTGCTCCAGGCGTTCGGCGGACCCGGGCGTACGGTGCTCGGCTTCCCGCCTACGTACTCCATGCACTCGATCCTCGCCTCTGGGACGGGGACGACGTGGATCCCCGCGCAGCGTGACGACGAGTTCCGCATCGCACCCGAGACGGTCGTGGCTGCGATCCGCGAGCACCAGCCGGACATCGTGTTCCTGTGCGGGCCGAACAACCCCACCGGGACGCCGCTGCCGATCGAGACGATCGAGGCCGCGTACGCCGCGACCGACGGCATCGTGATGGTGGACGAGGCCTACGCCGAGTTCATGCCGTCCGACGTGCCGAGCGCCCTCACGCTGCTGCCCGGTCGGGAGCGCCTCGTCGTGTCCCGCACCATGAGCAAGGCGTTCGCGTTCGCCGGCGCCCGCGTCGGGTACATGGCCGCACACCCCGCCGTGATCGACGCGATCCGCCTGGTCCGGCTGCCGTACCACCTGTCCGCGCTCACCCAGGCGGCGGCGGTCGCAGCGCTCCGGCACGCCCCGGAGATGCTCGCGATGGTCGACGACATCAAGCAGCAGCGCGACCGGATGGTCACCGAACTCCAGGCGATGGGCTACCGCACCTACGAGACCTGGTCGAACTTCGTCCTCTTCGGCGGCGTCGCGGACCCGCACGCGGCGTTCGAGGCACTGCTCGACCAGGACGTCATCGTGCGCGACCTCGGCATCCCGAACCACCTCCGTGTGAGCGCGGGCACGGAAGAGGAGACGACCGCCTTCCTCGACGCCATGCGCCGCGTCGCCGCCGACCAGCCGCCGGTTAGGGTTGCAGCATGACCGCGCGCACCGCCACGATCAGCCGGAGCACGAGCGAATCGAGCATCGAACTCGCGCTCGACCTCGACGGCACCGGCACGTCCGACATCTCGACGAGCGTGCCGTTCTTCGACCACATGCTGACGGCGTTCAGCAAGCACTCCCTGATCGACCTCCGCGTGCGGTCGACCGGCGACACCCACATCGACGTGCACCACACGGTCGAGGACACCGGCATCGTGCTCGGACAGGCGCTCAAGCAGGCCCTCGGCGACCGGTCGGGCATCGGCCGCTACGGTGACGCCCTCGTGCCCCTCGACGAGGCACTGGCGCAGGCGGTCGTCGACGTCTCGGGCCGTCCGTTCCTCGTGCACACGGGTGAACCCGCCGGCTTCGAGTTCCACCGCATCGGCGGACACTTCACCGGATCGATGGTCCGCCACGTGTTCGAGGCGATCACCTTCAACGCCGGGATCACCGTGCACGTGCGGCTCCTCGAGGGCCGTGACCCGCACCACATCGCCGAGGCCGAGTTCAAGGCGTTCGCCCGGGCCGTGCGCAAGGCGGTCGAACTCGACCCGCGCGTCGACGGCATCCCCTCCACCAAGGGGAAGCTGTGACGGGCGCGAGGCCGAACGTCGTCGTCCTGGACTACGGATCGGGCAACGTCCACTCCGCGGCCAAGGCGCTGGAGCGCGCCGGCGCCGACGTCACGCTGACCTCGGACAAGCAGGCCGCGCTGAACGCCGACGGCCTGCTCGTCCCCGGCGTCGGAGCGTTCGCGGCCGTGATCGACCAGCTCGAGGGCGTGCGGGGCGGCGAGATCGTCGACCACCGGCTCGCGGGTGGCCGGCCGGTGCTCGGCATCTGCGTCGGCATGCAGGTGCTCTTCTCCCGCGGCATCGAACGCGGGGTCGACGTCGAGGGGCTCGGGCAGTGGCCGGGCACGGTCGAGGAGATCCAGGCCGAGGTCCTGCCGCACATGGGCTGGAACACGGTCGAGGCCCCTGCGGACTCGGTGCTGTTCGACGGCCTCCACGACGAGCGCTTCTACTTCGTGCATTCCTACGGCGTCACCGACTTCCCGCTCGAGGCGTACGGCCCGTTCCGCGCGCCGCGCCTGACCTGGGCCGAGCACGGCCAGCGCTTCGTCGCCGCCGTCGAGAACGGCCCGCTCACCGCCACGCAGTTCCACCCCGAGAAGTCGGGGGAGCCGGGCATCCGCCTGCTCCGCAACTGGGTCGACTCGCTCTGAACCCGTCCGACCCCACCGCAACCGAGAACAGGACCATGACCGACCTCATCGCCACCCCGCCCCTCGTCCTGCTGCCCGCCGTGGACGTCGTCGACGGCCAGGCGGTGCGCCTCACCCAGGGGGAGGCCGGCAGTGAGACCTCCTACGGCGACCCGGTGTCGGCCGCCCGCACGTGGCGCGACGAGGGCGCCGAGTGGATCCACCTCGTCGACCTCGACGCCGCGTTCGGCCGTGGTGACAACCGCAAGGTCATCGCGCACGCCATCCGTGAGGTCGAGGGCGTCGCCGTCGAGCTCTCCGGCGGCATCCGCGACGACGCCTCGCTCGAGGCCGCCCTCGCGACCGGGGCCGCACGCGTCAACCTCGGCACGGCCGCGCTCGAGAACCCCGAGTGGGCCGCCCGCGTGATCCGGACGTACGGCGAGCAGATCGCAGTCGGGCTCGACGTCCGCGGCACCACGCTCGCGAGCCGTGGGTGGACCGAGGACGCCGGGGACCTGTGGGAGGTCCTCGACCGGCTCGAAGAGGCCGGCTGCGCCCGGTACGTGGTGACCGACGTGACGAAGGACGGCACGCTGCAGGGCCCGAACGTCGACCTGCTCCGCGAGGTCTGCGACCGCACCGACCAGCCCGTCGTCGCCTCCGGCGGCATCTCGACCCTCGACGACCTGCGGGCGCTGCGCGAGCTCGTGCCGCACGGCCTCGAGGGCGCGATCATCGGCAAGGCGCTCTACTCGGGGGCGTTCACGCTCCCGGCCGCCCTCGACATCGCCTCGGAGTAGCCGCGTGGCGGGTATCTCGAACGGCCGCGGCGCCGGACCCGACGCACCGACGGGCGAGGGGCACCCGGACGACGCGCACACCCCGGGCGGCGCCGCCGACTCCGCGGGCGTCGCCTGGGCCGGCCGGACGTTCGAGCAGCACGACACGACCTTCGACGACGACGACGGCCTCGCCGACCCGGCGCTGGTCACGGCGATCACCACGCTGTCCGACGGCGGGTCGCAGCGGGCGATCGTCGACGCCCTGCGCACCGCGCGCCTGCTCATCCCGCTCGTCGCCGAGGCCGGGGACGTCGGACACACCGACAGCGGCAAGCTCGTCGACAAGACCCAGGAACTCTCGATCGTCACGGTCGCCGGGCCGGACGGGCGCAGCGTGATGCCGGCGTTCACCTCGGTGGCGGCGATGCGTGCGTGGGACGCCGACGCCCGGCCCGTGCCGGCCGAGTCTCGCCGGGTCGCGATGGCGGCGGCGAGCGAGGAGACCCAGCTCGTCGTGCTCGACCCGACCTCGCCGACCGAGTTCGTCCTGCGTCGCCCGGCCGTGTGGGCACTCGGGCAGGACCTGCCGTGGACGCCCTGCTTCGAGGACCCGGAGGTCGGGCAGGCCTTCGCCGACTCCGTTGTCGGTGAGCGTGCGGTGGCGCGGGTCGAGCTGGCACCGGGGGACCCGCTCGGGCGGTTCGCCGGGGCGGAGCTGACGGTGGGCCTCGCGCTCCACCCCGGGCTCGACCAGACGCAGGTGCAGGAGCTCGTCGGTCGGCTGCAGCAGCGCTGGACGGCGGACGCCGTCATCGCGGAACGCGTGGACAGCATGCGGGTGGCGCTCCGCCCAGCGTGATCCGCGCCTCCAGTCCGATGCGCGTCTCGCGAACGCGACACGCGCTGGCGGACGGCCGGGAGGCACGGCTCGCGTCCGCCCCGCGGCCTACGGATCCCGCACCCACGCCCACGGCGGTGCGGCCCGGCCCGGCGGCCGGTCGCCGGTACGATGGCCGGGTGAGCACGAACCCGACGACCACCCCCGGAACCGGCGAGACCACCTTCGGTCCGACCGGACGGCCCGTCCGGCAGTTCGCGGTGCCCGAGGAACTCGACGGTCACGGTCCCGCTCGCATCATCGCACTCTGCAACCAGAAGGGCGGCGTCGGCAAGACCACGACGTCCATCAACCTCGGTGCGGCGCTGGCGGAGTACGGCCGCAAGGTCCTCGCCGTCGACTTCGACCCGCAGGGCGCGCTGTCCGCGGGCCTCGGCGTGCGGACCCACGACATCCCCACCGTCTACGACCTGCTGATGGGGTCGATCAAGGACCCGAACCAGGTCATCCAGCCGACGAACACGCCGTACCTCGACGTCATCCCGGCGAACATCGACCTGTCCGCTGCCGAGGTGCACCTCGTCAACGAGGTCGCTCGGGAGCAGATCCTCGCGAGCGTGCTGCGGAAGGTCGCGAACGACTACGACGTGATCCTGGTCGACTGCCAGCCGTCGCTCGGGCTGCTCACCGTGAACGCCCTCACCGCGGCGCACGGCGTGCTCATCCCGCTCGAGTGCGAGTTCTTCGCGCTGCGCGGCGTCGCCCTGCTCATCGAGACGATCGACAAGGTCCGCGACCGGCTGAACCCGGCGCTGACGCTCGACGGCATCCTCGCGACGATGTACGACTCACGAACGCTGCACTCGCGTGAGGTCATGGAGCGCGTCGTGGACACCTTCGACGACCGCGTCCTCGACACGGTCATCGGCCGCACGGTGAAGTTCCCGGACGCCACGGTCTCGGCCCGTCCGATCACGCAGACCGCTCCGGACCACGCCGCCGCGCACGCGTACCGGCAGCTCGCCAGGGAGCTCGTCGAGCGTGGCGCCGTCGCCTGACGACGCCGTCGTCCAGCAGCCGGCCGACGCGCCAGCGCCCGCCGGCACGCAGACCGCGCCCGGCTTCCGGGTTCGGCTCCGCAACTTCGACGGCCCGTTCGACCTGCTGCTGTCGCTCATCACGAAGCACGAACTCGACATCACCGAGGTGTCGCTCGGCGCGGTGACGGGGGAGTTCATCGAGTACGTGCGCCTGGCCGAGTCGGCGGACGAGCTCGACGAGGCCAGCGAGTTCCTCGTCGTCGCGGCGACCCTGCTCGACCTGAAGATCGCCGGGCTCCTGCCGCAGGGTGAACTCGTCGACGCCGAGGACGTCGCCCTGCTCGAGGCCCGCGACCTCCTGTTCGCCCGGCTCCTGCAGTACCGGGCGTTCAAGCAGGCCGCCGACTGGTTCGGCTCCCGATGGCTGACCGAGTCCCGCCGGCACGTCCGGAGCGTCCGGCTCGAGGAACGGTTCCGCGCCAGGACGCCCGAACTCGTGTGGACCCTTTCGGTGCAGGACTTCGCCGCGCTGGCGACCCTCGCGTTCGCGCCGCGGGCGCTCCCCACCGTCGGACTCGACCACCTGCACGCCCCGCTCGTGAGCATCCGCGAGCAGGCCGCCATCGTCGTCTCGATCCTCCGGACCCGCGCCGACGAGGACGTCTCGTTCCGCGAACTGGTCGCCGGCGTCTCGGAGACGGGTATCGTGGTGGCTCGCTTCCTCGCGATCCTGGAGCTGTACCGGAACGCGTCCATCTCGTTCGAACAGTTCGAACCGCTCGGGGAGCTGACGCTGCGTTGGACCGCCGAGGACTGGTCCGACGAGAGCCTCGCCAACCTGGGAGCCGACTATGACGGATGACGTGCACGACACGTCCAGCGCCGAACCCGGCGGCGCCGACGAGATGGCCGACGCCCGCGCGATCGAGCAGGAGATCCACGCCCACGCAGCGCACGCGGTCCCGATCGACCGGCAGCTCGAGGCGATCCTCATGATCGCCGACGAGCCCCAGTCCCTCGTGTCGCTCGGCGCGGCCGTTGGTGCTCCGGTGCCCGCGGTCCGGCAGGCGATCGAGCGCCTCGTGGCGGACTTCGACGGTGTCGACGGCACCGTCCGCCGCGGGTTCGAACTCCGCGAGGTCGGCGGCGGCTGGCGTTTCTACGTCCGACAGGACCTCGACGACGTCGTCGAGCAGTTCGTCGAGGCCGAGCGCCCCTCCCGCCTGTCCCAGGCCGCCCTCGAGACCCTCGCGGTCGTCGCCTACAAGCAGCCGATCACCCGCTCGCAGATCGCCTCGATCCGCGCGGTGAACGTCGACGGCGTCGTCCGGACCCTCGTCGCCCGCGGGCTCATCGAGGAGTCCTTCACCGACGCCGAGACCGGCGCCATCAACTACGTCACGTCCGACCTGCTCCTGCAGCAGCTCGGCATCAACTCGCTCGACGAGCTGCCGCTCATCTCGCCCCTCCTGGACGACGGTGCGGACGGCTTCGAGCAGAACGAAGGGATCCCTGATGGCCGCGTATGAGGAAGAACGACGAGGCGGCCCGCGGGGCGGTTCGGGTCGGACTGGAGGCGCGTCACGCGACCGCAACGCCGGCTCCGGTCGAGCAGGCGGCCGGTCTGGCGACTCGGGTCGCGACGACCGCGGTGGGTACCGGGGTCGCGACGAGCGTCCCGCTTCGGGTGGGTACCGGGGTCGCGACGAGCGTCCGTCGGGCGGCGGCGGGTACCGCGGGCGTGACGACCGCCGGGAGGCCCCGCGCCGCGACGACGACCGCGGTGGGTACCGGGGTCGCGACGACCGTCCGACCTCCGGTGGGTACCGGGGTCGCGACGAGCGTCCGGCGTCGGGTGGGTACCGGGGTCGCGACGAGCGTCCGGCGTCGGGTGGGTACCGGGGTCGCGACGAGCGTCCGGCGTCGGGTGGGTACCGGGGTCGCGACGA
>NZ_JBEPKX010000042.1:0-30668 GCF_040544915.1 Curtobacterium sp. 1544 | reverse complement strand
GGTGGGTACCGGGGTCGCGACGAGCGTCCGGCGTCGGGTGGGTACCGGGGTCGCGACGAGCGTCCGGCGTCGGGTGGGTACCGGGGTCGCGACGACCGCGGGGGAGACCGTGGCCGTTTCGTCGGCCGTGACGACGACCGTCGTGGTGGCGACCGCGGCGGGTTCAACCGCCGTGAGGACGACCGCGGTGGGTACCGTGGCCGCGACGACCGCCCGGCATCCACTGGCGGGTTCCGCGGCCGTGACGAGCGTCCGTCGAACGGCGGTGGGTACCGGGGTCGCGACGACCGCCGTGACGCCCCGCGCCGTGAGGACGACCGCGGTGGGTACCGTGGCCGCGACGACCGTCGCGATGACCGCCGCGATGATCGCCGTGACGACCGGCGCCCTGCTCCGCGCCGCGACGACGACCGCCGCCGTGACCCGGCCCGCGAGGACCGCCGCGCCCCCGACGGCCGACCGAGCACGGTGTGGCACAACGGCCGACGCTACGTCGGCGGCACCACGACGGCGCGCAACGGCGACCGTCCCCGCATCACCGGCCCGCGCGGCACCGACCGCCGTACCACCCCGCGGCCCGAGGGCGCCCGCGACCAGCAGGGCCAGCCGCTCGAGGGCACGCCCGAGCGCCCGATCATCCCGGACTGGGACGCGGCGGACGGGACGGCGACCGCCGGGGCCGCACCGGGCCTCCAGGCTGAGGGCGAGCGCCTGCAGAAGGTGATCGCCGCTGCGGGCGTGGCATCTCGCCGCGTCGCGGAGAACCTGATCGTCGAGGGCCGCGTGACGGTCAACGGCGAGGTCGTCGACGCGCTCGGTCGCCGGGTCGACCCCGAGACGGACCAGATCGCCGTGGACGGGGTCCCCGTGCAGATCGACAGCTCGCGCCGCTACGTGCTGCTCAACAAGCCGACCGGCATGGTGTCGAGCCTGCAGGACGAGCGCGGACGCCGCGACCTGTCCGAGTACGTCGACCGGTACGAGGAGCGCCTCTTCAACGTCGGCCGACTCGACACCGAGACGTCGGGCCTGCTCGTGCTCACCAACGACGGCGACCTGGCGCACGTGCTCGCGCACCCGTCGTTCGGGGTGACGAAGACGTACATCGCGAAGGTGCGCGGCAACGTCAACCCGGCGACGGTGCAGCGCCTGCTCGACGGTGTGGAGCTCGAGGACGGGCCGATCGCCGCCGACAAGGTGCGACTGCTGGAGTCCTCGCGCGGGGAGTCGCTCGTCGAGATCACGCTGCACTCCGGTCGCAACCGGATCGTCCGCCGCATGCTCGACGCGGTCGACCACCCGGTGCTCGAACTCGTCCGGCGCTCGTTCGGGCCGCTGCACCTCGGGTCGCTGCCGATCGGCAAGACCCGGGAGCTCTCGACCGTCGAGCTGGGCAAACTCCTCCGCATCGCCCGCGAGGCGAAGGGTTCTGCACAGGGAGCCGACGACGAGGAGTCCTCGGACTGACGATCGGTAGGCTTGCCGGGTGACCGACGCCCCCGACCCGCACGACGCCCCGGACATCGACCGGCGGCTGCGCGGACCCGTGCGGATCGTCGGCGCCGGACTGCTCGGTGCGTCGATCGGCCTGGCGCTCCGCGAGAAGGGCGTGGACGTCGTCCTCGACGACGTCTCGCCCGCGGCGCTCGCGCTGGCCATCGACTACGGCGCCGGGCGTCATCCGGCTTCCGGCGACGATCCGGAACTCGTCGTGGTGGCCGTCCCGCCGGACGTCGTGGCGAGCGTGGTGTCGCGGGAGCTCGCCGCCTTCCCGGACGCGGTGGTCACCGACGTCGCGAGCGTGAAGTCCGGTCCGCTGGACGCGCTGCGTGCCGCGGGTGCGGACGTCAGCCGCTACATCGGCTCGCACCCGATGGCCGGACGCGAGCGCAGCGGCCCGACGGCAGCGCGCGCCGACCTGTTCCTCGGGCAGCCCTGGGTGATCGCCGGACACGACGACATCACCTACCAGCGAGCCGCCGTGGTCGAGGACCTGGCGCTCGACGTCGGTGCGACGGTCGTCCCCATGGACCCGGAGTCGCACGACCTCGCGGTCGCCTACGTCTCGCACACGCCGCAGCTCGTCTCGACGCTCATGGCCGCCCGGCTCCGGGATGCCCCTTCGGGCTCGCTCGGCCTCGCCGGCGGGGGTGTCCGCGACGTCACCCGCATCGCCGCGAGCGACCCGGGCCTGTGGGTGCAGATCATCGGCGCGAACGCTTCGCGCATCCGGCCGGTGCTCGCGGACCTCCGCGACGACCTCGACCGTGTCCTCGCGGCGCTGGACGACCCGGCCGGGTCCGGTTCGCCCCGTGCCATCGCCGAGACCATCGCCGCGGGCAACCGCGGTGTCGAACGGCTGCCGGGCAAGCACGGCACCACCAAGCGCTTCGCCCAGGTGGTCGTCCTCGTCGACGACACCCCCGGGCAGATCGCCGCCCTCCTCACGTTCATCGGGGAGATCGGCATCAACCTCGAGGACATGCGCCTCGAGCACTCACCGGGCGCGCAGATCGGCATCGTCGAGGTGTCGGTCCTGCCCGAGCAGGAACAGCGACTCGTCGAGGAACTCGAGGGTCGCGGATGGAGGATCGCAGCAGCATGGGCCTGAACGAAACGCACGCAGCCGCCGAGTCCGGTGTGACCGGTGGTCCGGACGGACCCGACACGGGTCTGCCCACGCCCGACGACCAGCCCGGCCCGATCGGCGGTGCCGGTGGCGGGCTCGACGGGCAGGGCGGTGGCGAGCCGGGTTCCACGAGCGCTCCGATCCCCGCCGGGCTGCCGGACGGCGCCTTCGTCGCGAAGTTCGTGATCGCGGTCGACGGCCCCGCAGGCAGCGGCAAGTCGAGTGTGTCCCGGGCCGCGGCTCGTGCGCTCGGGTTCGGCTACCAGGACACCGGCGCCGCCTACCGGGCGCTCGCGTGGCACGCCCTGCAGGAACAGGTCGACCTCGACGATGCCGCGGCGATCCTGGCGAGCTGGGACACCTTCGACTACGCGATCGGCACCGACCCCGACGCCTACTTCGTCCGGGTGAACGGCGCCGACGTCACCGACGCGATCCGCACGCCCGAGGTCACCGGCGCGGTGGCCCACATCGCGAAGCTGCCGGAGGTCCGCCAGCGGCTCGTGCAGCTCTTCCGGAACGTGATGCGCAAGGCCGATGGCCGGGGCATCATCACCGAGGGTCGGGACATCACCACGGTCGTCGCACCCGACGCCGAGGTCCGGATCCTGCTGACGGCCGACGAGTCCGTTAGAATGGCCCGGCGCTCGGCTGAGGTCACCACCCAGTCGGCCGCCGAGACCTCCGCCGCACTCGCTCGTCGCGACGCGGCGGACGCGAAGGTCGTCGACTTCATGAACGCCGCCGACGGCGTCACGACGCTCGACTCCACCGACCTCGACTTCGACCAGACCGTGCAAGCGGTCGTCGACCTGGCCCGCGCGGCCGGGCACTGACCACCAGGGCCACGCGCGGCCACGCACTGACAACACGCGGCCGAACGGTCGCCGGCAAGGACACCCACATGGCGCAGCTGGACAACTCAGACCGAGACGACTTCCCGGAGTACGACGACGCGCTCGGCGAGCGGCTCGCCGGGCTCGACGAGGCCGAGGCCGAACAGCGGGCGACCGCGCTCCGCGCCGGGCTCGAGGACTACGAGCTCGACGAGGAAGACGTCGCCCTGCTCGAAGCCGGCCAGCTCGGCGAGGACGGCATCACCTACCTGCCGGCGTACCCGGTGCTCGCGATCGTCGGGCGTCCGAACGTCGGCAAGTCGGCGCTCGTGAACCGCATCCTCGGCCGTCGCGAGGCCGTCGTGCAGGACGTCCCCGGCGTCACGCGCGACCGCGTCTCGTACAAGGCGGAGTGGAACGACAAGCGGTTCACCCTCGTCGACACCGGTGGCTGGGAGCCCGACGCACAGGGCATCAACGCCTCCGTCGCCGCCCAGGCCGAGGTCGCGATCGACCTCGCCGACGCGGTGCTCTTCGTCGTGGACGTCACGGTCGGCATCACCGCCACCGACGAGCACGTCGTGAAGATGCTCCGCGGCACCGACCGCCCGGTCATCGTCGTCGCGAACAAGTCCGACGACGACCGCCGCGACCTCGACGCCTACGAGCTCTGGAACCTCGGTCTCGGCGAGCCGCACCCCGTGTCGGCCCTGCACGGCCGTGGCGTCGCGGACCTCCTCGACCTCATCATCAAGACGCTGCCCGACACGTCGGCCGTCGCCAAGCAGGAGGTCGGCGGGCCCCGTCGCGTCGCCATCCTCGGCCGTCCGAACGTCGGCAAGAGCTCGCTGCTCAACAAGGCCGCGGGCGAGGAACGCGTCGTGGTCAACGACCTCGCCGGCACCACCCGCGACCCGGTGGACGAGCAGATCGAACTCGGCGGCCGCGTCTGGCGCTTCGTCGACACCGCCGGCATCCGGAAGCGCGTGCACCTGCAGCAGGGCGCCGACTTCTACGCCTCGCTCCGCACCACGGCCGCGCTCGAGAAGGCCGAGGTCGCCGTGGTCGTCCTCGACGTCACCGAGCCGATCTCCGTGCAGGACCTCCGCATCATCGACCTCGTCCTCGAGTCCGGTCGCGCGCTCGTCCTGGCCTACAACAAGTGGGACCTGCTCGACGACGACCGCCGCCGCTACCTCGAGCGTGAGATCGAGCAGGACCTCGCGCACGTGGCTTGGGCCCCGCGCGTGAACATGTCGGCCCGTACCGGCCGCCACCTCGAGAAGCTCGTGCCGGCCCTCGAGACCGCGCTCGAGTCGTGGGACACGCGCATCCCGACGGGCAAGGTCAACGCCTTCATCGCCGAACTCGTGCAGGAGCACCCGCACCCGGTCCGCGGTGGCAAGCAGCCGCGCATCCTGTTCGGGACGCAGGCCTCGAGCCAGCCGCCGACGTTCGTGCTGTTCACGACGGGCTTCCTCGACCCGCAGTACCGACGGTTCATCACCCGTCGTCTGCGCGAGGTCTGGGGCTTCTCGGGGACGCCGATCAACGTCAACATGCGCGTGCGCGAGCGTCGCAAGCGCTGAGGAACACCGGGGGATCGCACATGACGGGGGCGAGACGACGATGGCTGTTCGCAGCCGCCGCCGTGCTCGCCCTCGTCGTCGTCCTGTTCGCCTGGCGCTCCATCCAGGCCGAGCGTGGGTTCGATGCCGCGACATCGGTGGCGACGTCGACACCGCTCGCCGAGCAGGGGGTGCAGGGCGGCACGCGCGTGTCCCCGTCGAACACGCTCGGCGCTCCGGTTCCGGTGCCCGCCACCGACAACGGTGCCCACGGATCGCCGATCGACCCCTGGTGGCGATGCGTCCCGCCGGTCGCCGGCGACCTCCTCCCGATCGACCGGTTCGCCTCGGGGCACGTCCGGATCGCGCGCACCGGGGAACACCTGCTCGTCACGATCACCGACCTCAGGGTGGCGTCGTACGACTCCGAGCTGCCCGACGTGCGAGTGCTGCTCTCCGAGGGCACGGTGGTCGGAGAGCGCCGCGGGTACTGGACGCGGCACGGCGAGGACGACGACCTCGGCACGATCCCGTCCGACGTCGGGTCGATCACCTTCGACCTCGAGGCGCCCCGCGGTGTCCCGGACCCGGTCCGCTCGCTGGTCGTGCTGGACCCCGACTCCGGCGACGTCCTCGGGGGCGCTGCCCTCATCCCGACCGAGTGACCGACCGACTGACGGCTCCGACCCGGAAGCTCGGTGCGGTTTCCCGACGCGGCCGGGCTCGGTGCCCTCGCCCACCGACTGCGGGCGCCGTCTGCACCTCGGAGCCGTCGGTTCGGACGCGCGGGCCGTCGTGTGCGTGCTCAGCGCGGGGTACGCCGACCACCCGCCGGACCCGATGCGCGGTCCGACGGACGAGTGCTGTCCTGGATCATGCCAAGATGCGGGGATGGCTCTCTACTTTTCGCCCCGGCTGCTGAAGGAGCTCACGGGTTCGGACGAAGTCGACGTAACGGGTGGGGCGGATGTCAAGATTTCAGTCGCCTTGAAGACTGGCATCGTCAACGCTGATGGCGGAGTCGACGCTGCGCAGCTGCTCGCCGTCCGAGGGCTTCGACGCTTGGTCCGTCGACAGCTTCGACGAGCAGGTTGCCGGGTCGTGCGAGCAAAGGGGGCCAAGGTCGGCGATCTGGTGAGCATCAAGGTCGGCTACTTCGCTTACGGTGTCGTGAAGACGATGCTCGTTCGGTCGCGATCGACCCACTGGTTCTTCACCGGCCAGGGGACCACCCGGAACGGGAACATCGACCTTGCGGTGATCGGTTCAGTAGACAACTACGCGCGCTGGCTCGGCGCCGAGGAAGAAGCCCGGATCAACAACGGCGCCTCCTGGTTCCCGTCTTCGCCGGAACAGCTGGGCTGGATCATGGAGTCCGTCGGTGCGATCGCATCTGGTGCGACGGACAGCGAGCTCGCAGTGATCGGTGACGAGGCATGGCGACAGCCCGGTGCGCAGTTCGAGAAAGCGCTCTCGACGATCGCCGCGCTTCACCACAACAGCCACCGTCAGGACCGTCGTTTGAAGATTGACGTCCACCAGCACCAGTTCGAGCGAGGAAGGATGCTCGCAAGCGTCAGCGACGTACGTCGAGACGATGGCGGTTCGAACACAGGACTGCTTCTGCGTCCTCTCCTGATCACCAATTCGGGTCGCTGACACGACAGCGGCTGATGCGGCCCTCAAGAGGTGGCTGGCGCTTCCGAGCGGCGGATGTTGGGGCAGTGCCCGTGCACCGCATCCGATGCGGCACCATGGACCCGTGAGTTTTCCCGCCTTCGCCGACCGACTCTGGTGCCGTCTGCACCTCGACCGGTTGGCCGGTGGGCGACAGGCGGGCTACGTCATCCGCGAGGACATGCTCGAACACCCCGAGACGGTGCGCTCGTTCCGGTGGATCCGGTGGCTGCTCGTCGCCGAGACGGTCGTGGGGCTCGCAGCGATCGTGGTCGCCGTGCTCCTGACGAACGCCGGGCAGACCATCCCGTGGGCGGTGTGGTTCCGGGCGACGGTCGTGCTGCTGATCACCCTGACGCTCTACGTGTTCGCGTGGCGGGCGCAGCTCGGCTACTACTGGGCGTACCAGCGGCTGCGGTTGTTCAGCCGGATCTTCCCGGTCGTCACGCTCGTGATCGCGGCGATCCCGGGGCTCTACCCGTTCTGGATGGTCATCGAGCAGATCGTGTTCTCGTTGCTGATGATCGGCATCGGGGACGTGCTGACGACCGACCACATGCGGGCGACGTTCCCGAAGCCCGCGCGGCGGTGACGGTCGGGGGCGGACTCGGAACGACTTCGTCGATGTCGTACGACGTCGACATCGTCGTTCCGAGTCGGTCGGCACTACCCCCACCCCCGACCGGATCCTGGCCCTGGTGGTCCCAGGGTCGGACGGGGCCTGCCTCAGGATCGACGACGAGAGCATCGTGGTGGACATGACCGACACGACACTCCCCGGCGGCACCTACCGCCTCGCCGACGACCTCGAGCTCACCCGCGTCGGGTACGGCGCGATGCAGCTCGCCGGACCCGGCGTCTTCGGACCGCCCACCGACCGCGCCGAGGCGATCCGCGTCCTCCGCACCGTGGTCGAACTCGGCATCACGCACATCGACACGGCGGACTTCTACGGCCCGCACGTCACGAACGAGGTCATCCGCGAGGCACTGCACCCCTACGCCGACGGCCTCCACATCGTCACGAAGGTCGGCGCCCGGCGCGATGCCGAGGGCGGGTGGCCGCACGCCCGCGAGCCCCACGAGCTCGTCGCCCAGGTGCACGACAACCTCCGGAACCTCGGGCTCGAGCAGCTCGACGTCGTGAACCTCCGCGTGGGCGGCTTCGACGCACCCGAGCCAGGCAGTCTCGCGCCGCAGTTCGAGGCGCTCGCCGAACTGCAGCAGCAGGGACTCATCAAGCACCTGGGCGTGTCGACCGTGAACGCCGAGCAGCTCGCCGAGGCCCGGTCGATCGCCCCGGTCGTCTGCGTGCAGAACCTGTACAACGTCGCCCGGCGCGAGGACGACGCGCTCGTCGACCTCACGGCAGCGCAGGGCATCGCCTACGTGCCGTACTTCCCGCTCGGTGGCTTCTCACCGCTGCAGTCCGGTGCACTCGACGCCGTCGCCGAGCGCCTCGGGGTCTCCCAGCTCACGGTGGCGCTGTCGTGGCTCCTGCAGCGATCGCCGAACATGCTGCTCATTCCGGGGACCTCGTCGGTCGCGCACCTCCGTGACAACGTCGAGTCGGCAGGCTTCGCCCTTCCGGCCGACGCGCTCGCGGAACTCGACGCGATCGGCGCAGCGACCGAGTGACCCCGGGTCAGGCGACCGTGGCCAGCGCAAACGGCAACACGGCCGACGCCCCCGCTCGCCGGAGCTCCCGTCCTGCCACGGTCATCGTCCACCGGCTGTCCACCAGGTCGTCGACGAGCAGCACCGGCCCCGCGTGCGACTGCAGCGCCGCAGCGAGCGAGGGGTCGACCACGAACGTGTCCCACACCCCCGACAACCGGTAGGCGCTGTTCGTCGCGCCGTCGCCACGGGGTGTTCCGCCACTCCGGCCGAGCGTCCCGAGGAACTGCAGCCGCCCGATCGAGGACAGCGCCTGCGCCAACGACCCGACGAGCTCGGGCCGTGACAGCGACGACACCGCCACGACCCCGGTCGGCCGGGTCTCCCACGGCCAGTCCTTGAGCGCGCGGACGCAGCCGTCGACGAGCTCGCGGGAGATCGGTGCGTCAGCGGTGGTCGAGGCGAAGAGTGCTCGCAGGGGACCGCCCCACCCGAGGTCGGTCAGACGGGCGACGGCCCGGCCGGGCTGGACCAGTTCGTCGGGGCCGATCTTCCCGCGGACGGGGACGCCGAGCGACGACATGCCCGAGGGCCACTGCGCACGCGGAGCGATCTCGACGCCGACCTTGTCGAGGGCTGCGGCCGCCCCGGACGAGTCCGAGTCGGAGACGGCCGTCGGGAACCACGCACCGGCGCAGTTGTCGCACCGACCACAGGGTTCGGCGGACGGGTCGTCGAGGTCCTGCTGCAGGAGCTGCATGCGGCACTGCGAGGTCGTCTCGTAGTCGAGCATGGACGCGGCCTCGGCGGCACGGGCCGCGGCGACGCGCTCGTAGCGTGGGGCGTCGTACTCCCACGGTTGCCCGGTCGACACCCAGCCCCCGGTGACGCGGCGCACGGCACCGTCGACGTCGAGCACCTTGAGCAGGAGCTCGAGGGTGGACCGCTTGATGTCGACGAAGCCCTCGAGTGCGACGGTCGACATGGCGGTCTCGGTGGACAGGGCGTTGAGCACGGCGGAGGCCCGGGCCTCGGTCGGCATCGAGGCGCTGGCGAAGTACTGCCAGATCTCGCGGTCCTCACGGCCGGGCAGCAGGAGCACGTCGGCGTTGTCGGTGGCACGCCCGGCACGGCCGATCTGCTGGTAGTACGCGACGGGGGAGGACGGCGCGCCGACGTGGACGACGAACCCGAGGTCGGGCTTGTCGAACCCCATCCCGAGCGCACTCGTCGCGACGAGGGCCTTCAGCTCGTTGCCCTTGAGCTGCTGTTCGAGTTGCTCGCGCTCCTCGGTGTCGGTGCGCCCCGTGTACGCACGGACGGCGTACCCGTTCTCGCGCAGGAGCCGGGCGATGTCCTCGGCCGCCGAGACGGTGAGCGTGTAGATGATGCCGCTGCCGGGCAGGTCACCGAGGTGTGCGAGGAGCCACCCGAGGCGTTGCCGGGCATCCGGGAGCGTGAGCACGCCGAGTCGGAGCGATGCCCGGGCGAGCGAGCCGCGGATCGTGAAGACCGGGTCGGCGGGGCCGGCGGTGAGCTGCTCGGCGACGTCCTCGACCACGCGTTCGTTCGCCGTCGCGGTGGTCGCCAGCACGGGCACGCCGTGGGGGAGGGACCGGATGAGTTCGGCGAGCCGGCGGTAGTCCGGTCGGAAGTCGTGGCCCCAGTCGGAGATGCAGTGTGCCTCGTCGACGACGAGCATCCCCATCCGGGCGATCAGCGTCGGCATCTGCTCGTCGCGGAACTTCGGGTTGTTGAGTCGTTCGGGGGAGACGAGCAGCACGTCGACCTCGTCACGAGCCAGTGCCGCCTGGGTCTCGCCCCACTCGTGCGCGTTCGCGGAGTTGATCGACACCGCGCGGACGCCAGCACGGGCGGCCGCAGCGACCTGGTCGCGCATGAGCGCCAGCAGCGGGGACACGAGCACCGTCGGGCCGCCCCCACGCCGGCGCAGCAGCAGCGTCGCGAGGAAGTACACGGCGGACTTGCCCCACCCGGTGCGCTGCACGACGAGGGCCCGCTGCCGGTGCTCGACGAGGGCGGAGATCGCCTCGAGCTGGCCGGGGTGGAACACCGCGTCGGGGCGCCCCGTGAGCGCAGCGAGCGCCTGCTGTGCCTCGGCGGCGATGTCTGCAGAAGGCGGGGCGGTGGTGTCCATGCCCCCATGCTGTCAGCACCGACCGACGAAACGCAGGTCGCGCCTCCAGGCTGTGGAAAACCCCTACTGGTAGGTGATCAACGACGGCGTCGGCGTCACGTCCGCCATGGTCTGCTGTGGCGACAGCATCGGCTGGTCCTCGTCGTAGAAGTTCTTCCAGCCCCAGTGCACGCCCTCCGGCGCACCGTCGTGCAGCGCCTTCCACGTCGCCTGCTTGTCGGGCTGCGACCCCTGCCCGTCGACGTGGATGAGCATGTCCAGCTCGGGGTGCGACTCGAGCGCCGAGCGGTCCTGGATCATCGACAGCCGGAACTGGTGCAGGCCGAAGGCCTTCGGCGGCAGCCCCTTCGACCGCACGAGCGACGCCAGCCACGAGGACACCGCGTTCACCTCGGACGCCTGCACGCTCCCGATCTGCGCGAGCGGGACCTGGTCCTTCGTCAGCCGCCACTCCGGGTCGAGCGCCAACCACACGCCCGGCTTCGCGAGCAGGGACTCGTACCGCTTCGCCTGCGACAGGAAGTCCGAGCGCCCCGGCTGCAGGTCGAGGATCACCGGCATCCCGGCGTCGTGCGCGGCATCGACGTACGGCTCGAGGGTCTCCACGGGGAGCTCGGTGGAGTAGTCGCCGTCCGCGCCGGCGTCCCCTGCCGCGACGGTCGCGATGACCTCCATCGCGGGCGTGATCGGCACGTTCCCGAGGCCCTTGTACGACGCCGCGACCGACCGAGCACGCTGCACGGTCGCCGCGGGGTCCTGCTCGCCGAGCACGCCGAGGGCTGGTGCCCCCGGCGCGCCGTACAGCGCCACGTACCGGTGCCCGTCGAACGGCCGCTGCCCGCCGTTCGGCAGCTGCCAGCCGTTCTCCGCGGCACGGACGGCCCACTCCGGGTCCCCGAGATCGTCGAACGCTGCGCCGACGAGCACCGTCGGGTGGTCCGCCCGGTCGTGCAGCGCTGTCACCACGCCGGGTGCGGCCGCCGGGTCGGTCACCCCGCTCGGCATCGTCACGACGTGCGCACCGGCGGCCTTGGCGGTCGCCACGACCGCGGCGTCGGCACTCGCGTCCGCCACGACGACGGTGGCCTGCCTGGAGGCACGGCTCGACTCCGGCGCGTCGCCCCGGTCCGGCGCGTCCTGCTCCGGGACGTCGGTGTCGACCGACACGTCGCCCTCGGCCTGGTACCAGTCGGCGCCGAGGCGCTTCAGCTCACGGCCGACGGGAGCGTCGTCCTTCCCGGCGAGCAGGACCGGGACGTGCGCGGCCTCGGCGGCGCTCGCCGCGGCGCGGACCGCCGACGCGTCGTCGGCCGGCGCGACGACGGCGCCGGGTGCGGTCGCGAACAGGGCACGGCTGACCCGGACGGAGCGCTCCGCGGCGTCGGACTGCGCGGCCACCGTCACGGTGTCGGCGGTCGCCTTCGCCAGGGTCGGGCGCGCCGGCGTGTGCTGGTCCGCCGTGCAGCCGGCGGCCCCGAGCAGCAGTCCGGTGGCGGCGAGTGCGAGGAGGACACGGGAGGTGGGACCGGAACGCATCGGGCCACCCTACGAGCCGTCCGGGGAGGTCCCTGGGAATCCGACGGGTGTCGTCTCGTAGAAGGGAAGCATGCCCGACGACGACCGCCCGCTCATCGGCGCGGTGCAGCCGCCCGACGTGCACTGCATGACGCTCAACGTCCGCCGGCGCGTGCCGCGCCCGGCCGGCCACCCCGACGCGTGGGAACGGCGGCGGGACGCGGTGGTCGCGCTCGTCACCTCCGAAGCGCCCACCGTCCTCGCCGTCCAGGAGGCACTGCCCGCGCAGTCGGCGGACCTCACGGCCGCCCTCGGCTCGCGTTGGGAACCCGTGCTGGTCGGGCGCGGACCGCGCGGAGGCGGGGAGCAGGTGGGCCTGTTCCTGGACCGGTCGCGCCTCGAGGTCGTCGAGCGACGATCGTGGGCGCTGTCCCGCACGCCGCACCGGCCCGGCTCCCGGAGCTGGGCCACTGCGTTCCCGCGGCACGTCGTCGGTGCCGTCGTCCGTGACCGCGCCACGGGCGTGACCTTCACCGCCCTCGCCACGCACCTCGACGTCGCCTCGCCCTGGGCCAGACTGCGGTCCGCCGAACTGCTCGGGCGGCTCGTCCGGGAACGCGGCCTGCCCGCCGTCGTGATGGCGGACTGGAACTGCGGGGTGGGCTCCGCCCCCTGGCGAGCACTGGCGGAGGCGGGCGTCGTCGACAGCTGGAGTCGCGCCTCCAGGCCGGTGACCGAGCCGTACGGGACGTACCCGCACTACGCGACGCCGCGTGTCGGGGGCCGGCGCATCGACGGTGTCCTGGTGACGGCGGAGGCGACCGTCGAGCGCGTCGCCGTGTCGGACCGGAAGCCGGGTGGGGTGTGGCCATCCGATCACGCTGCCGTGCACGCGGTCGTGCGGTGGACGTCGTGATCGGCACGCTCGGGCCGACGTTCCTGCGGCCGCGGTTCCTCGTCGCCGACGTGGTACGCGGGCTGACGCTCGTGAGCCTCGTCGTCGCGACGATCGGGTGGGGCGGAACGGCGTTCCCGGTGATGGCGCTGTGCCTGCTCGGGGTCGTCGTGCCGCGGACGCTCGGGCTGCGGCCGGCGTTCGACGTGCTCGTGTGCGTGCTCGTGCTCGTCGCCGGGTGGTCCAGCGTGCTCGAGTGGTACACCTCGGTGTTCCTCTGGGACAAGGTGGTGCACGTGCTGCTGACCGGGCTGCTCGCGGCGGTGGCGTACGTGATCGCCGCCGACCTGCGGGTCGTGCGGCCTGCGACGGACTCGCCGCTCGGGGTCGTCGTCATCGTGACGGCCGTGGCGGCGTTCGGCATCGGTGCCGTGTGGGAGATCGGGGAGTGGGCCGGGCACACCTACGTGGACTCGGCGATCTACGTCGGGTACGTCGACACGATCGGGGACCTGGCTGCGGACGGGCTCGGGGGAGTGCTCGCCGGGTTCGGGTTGCCGTGGTTGGCGGCGGAGCGGACGGTGGTGCAGCCGACTCGCCGTGGCGCGGACAGGGTCTGACGTCCGCTATGCTGGTCGGGTTGCTCCGCGCTCCGGTCGGACGCGGGCGACGTGGGCTCCTCGGGGCTCGCGGGCTGTGGCGCAGCTTGGTAGCGCACTTGACTGGGGGTCAAGGGGTCGCAGGTTCAAATCCTGTCAGCCCGACCGGATCGCCCCGGCGGAACCACGGTTCCGCCGGGGTTTCTTCGTTCCGTGCGGACACTCCAGCGGTGTCCGCATGGGGTTCCCGCTCTGCGATCATCAGCGGACCATCCATCTGAGACATCGCGGCTCCTGTAGTTGCGTGCGACGCGGGCTCTGAGCGCTCTGGCTGGGGGAGGACGGGCTATCGGGACGAAGACCAATCCTTGACGGACCGGAATGGCAGGTCCACCTCATCGCCTCGGCGCCAAGGTGGTGGCGGGTATGTTGCGGAGATGGATCGGCTCGTCGTCGTGGCAACGCCATTGCCGTTGCCCGACCGCTTCGACCGCGCTCGATGGCCAGCGCACGTGACGGTTGTTCCGAATTTCGTCGTCGACGGTGCCGCAGCCGCTGCAGTGACCTCGCTCGCACGTGACGCAGCCAGGAACCATCCGGAGTTCACGGCAGGTCTCGGACCACTTGCACTGTTCGGCCCGTCGCGAGATGTTCCGGTGTTGTTGGCCGAACACTCGATCTTCCACGAGCTGCACGTCGCGCTCGCCGGGTCGGTGTCTGCGCTGCCGGCGTTCCGACCCGACCTCGGCGAGTTCTGGGGAGTGGGGTACCGGCCTCACACCACGATCGTGTCGAACTCAGTTCCACCGCCCGCTCGGCACATCAGGATCACGAATCTGGCGGTCGTCGCGCTTGACGACCCCGAGGCGCGCACGCTTGCGAACTGCGGGCTCAACGTTGACGGAGCTCTCACGTAGATCGGCTCTCAGGTCGTCTCGTTGCATCGACCCGCTTGATTGCGGCAGCAACGCCTCGACAGCCGATCGGTCATCGTGGCGCTCTGGTGCTCACGTCTCGAGCCCGTCGTCCATCGCGGTGTCGAAGCGGACTCGTGCGGCGGTGATGGCTGGCATGTGCTGCGCTGCCCACGCCAGTACGACGTCGACCGGGGGGCGAAGAGTCTTCCCGAGCGGCGTGATGCGGTACTCGACAGCGAACGGACGAGTGCTCAGTGTGATGCGCTCGATGATCCCGTTGCGCTCGAGGCGACGCAGCGTTGTGGTGAGTGACTTCTGCGTCACTGACGGTATCGCGCGGCGCAGTTCGTTGAAGCGCGCCGGCCGGTCGCACAACTCGTTGAGTACTTCGAGCGACCACTTGTCGAGGACCTGATCGAGGAGCTCCCGGTGAGGGTGGTCGATCGTGAAGAGGTTGCGGGGATCGGTGGTGGTTTCCGGCACGAAACCCAGTCTCGTTGAAGTGCCCTCCGAGCACCAGGTATCCATGAGGTACCGAATCGAAGGAGCATCGCATGCCTGTCCGCCTTTCCTCCCCGAGCGACCTCTTGCAGCACACCCCGTACCACCACGTTGCCGTCGCGACCGGAACGAAGCACATCCACGTCTCTGGACAGATCGCCCGCGCTGCAGACGGCGGTGCCATCGCGACCGGCGACCTCGCCGGACAGGTCGCGACCGCTCTGCGAAACACGCACATCGGCCTGGCGGAGGCGGGCGCTGGCTTCTCTGACGTCATGCGGCTGACGTTCTACGTCACCCAGTGGGCGCCCGACAAGATCGACTCCTTCATGGCCGGCATCGAGGCGGTTACCGAGGAGTTGGAGCTGCCGATGCCGATGCCTCCCGCGTCGCTCATCGGTGTCGACTACCTGTTCGAGCCGGACGTGCTCGTGGAAGTCGAGGCCACAGCCATCGTCGATTGATGGTCAAGCCGTGCGACTGCGTCATCGCGTGATCGGAATGGAAGTCATTTCCACCGGCGCTGCCGGGATCAGTTGTACGGTGACGTTCCTCCGTGTGATCGCGGCGGGAGCGCACCTGGAGACGACCGTTGCGCAGGGAGTCAGGCTCGAGAATCGACGGAGCGGATGTGTCGTTCGTGGTCCCGGAGGACCATTGGCTATCGAGATGGGTTGCGCGGTCCGTGTTTAGCTGGTCGAGTCGCCGGACGGCACGTTGCCGACAATCCGTTCCCCATCCCCGTTCCGATCGTAGGGTGGTGAAGGTTCTGACTGCAGTGAAGCGCCCCTGATGCGTCCGATAGCTGATCGGCTACCGGTCGATCCGCGCGAGCCAGTCGCGGACCAGGGCGGCGGTGATCCCGGGTTGCTCGAGGTGCGCGTTGTGTCCAGCACCGTCGAGGACGACGAAGCTGCCTCGCGGGTAGTGGTCCCGGAGTGCGAGCCCGTCCTCGTAGCCGACGACGTCGTCCTGCCGACCGAACAGGTGCAGCGCCGGCGCGGTGAACGGTTCCGGGTGGCGTTCCTCCGGAACGGCATCCAGTGCGTAGTCGGCGGCGATGCGGTCCATCACCGCGGTGTCAGCGCCACGGAGACCGGGCAGCACGTACCGCTCGAACGCTGCGAACGCGGCGGCGTCCTGGATGACGCTGACCTCCTCGAACGCTGCTCGCGCATCGCCCGCGGCTTCGAGGACGGACGGGTCGGTGTGCAGCACGGTGCGCTCGGGAACGGCACGGTCTGCGTGTGCCGGATGCACCACACCCGCCAGGGTCGCGACGCCGAGGACGCGGTCCTGGCGTTCGTGGGCGACATGTCGGGCGATCATGCCGCCGAAGGAGTTCCCGATGACGGCGAAGGGCTCGTCGCCGAGGTGGTCGTCGATCTCGGCAACTGTCTCGTCGGCCACGTCGACAGCGCTCTTCGCGGTTGCGGTCCCTGCGGCGGCTTCGGCCCATGGCAGGTCGAGGAACACCAGCCGCCAAGGCAGGTCCTGCACCGCATCCGCCAGCGGCACCATGATCCGGTGGTCCACACCGAAGCCGTGGAGGGCGACAAGAGGACGACCAGAACCAAGAACTCGCGCGATCACCCAGCAAGCCTATGAGCAACCCCTGCCGACAGCGATCGGCTACTGAGTCAGCCTTGTCGACCTCGTTCGAGCAGCAGGATGGCACCCCTTCGGGGTACAGGGGAGTCGGTCGAATCGCCCGCGCGCGCGAGGCCAGCTTCCTCATAGTTTCATTGCGGTCCTTTCGCAGGGGGAGGGTCAGTGAGGGAGATTCATGAGGAAGAGCGTCATCAGCATGGGCATCGCCATTGCGACAGTCGCAGCGTGCGGGCTCGTCGGCATCGCGCCTGCACAGGCTGTAGATGAGTCCGGGGGTATCACGGAGAACGAGCAGCAGTGGCAGGAGTTCGTCGACGCACACCCGAACGACCTCGCCGCGCAGGACACCGAGGGCATGAAGCTGTTCGGCCATCACCTCGAGGTGCAGTTTGCGGACCAGCCGGACACGTGGCTGACCGGCGCTCAGGCGCAGCCGCGTGTTGCTGCTGAGGTCGCGGCGCGTGCCGCGTCGAAACCCAGCGCGAAGACCATGACGGTCAAGCCATTGGCGAATCCGTTGCCGAACGATGCGTTCACTCTGTCGATCACGAAGATCAACACGGAGAGCGGTTGGTGGTTCAGTGGTCGGTGGACCTTCCGGAAGGACTTCGCGGGGCAGACAACTCCGATCGACGTCGCGAGCTTGCAGTTCAAGGTGGATGACTGTGTAAAGCTCGAGCAGGAGTCGATCCACACTTGGGACTACAACAACAAGGCGACGAACCTTGGGACGCTCCGTGATGCGGGTGCCGCGACGAAGGCGCCGGTGTGGAACGTCGCCGACCGAACGAGTGGGTTCATGAACCTCGCCCACTACGGCACAGCCGCTGTCTTCCTGGACGGGGTGAGCTGCCCGCTGAATCACTACGACGGGGCCGCCGCGTTCACGTACGACGCGATCGAGGGAGGCTCTGTCGGGAGCGTCTCGGCGTCGTGGGGTGCGCTGTCGGTGAGCACGAGTGGCACGCAGCTCGAGCTGCAGAAGTCGACGCAGCCGTACAACTTCGTGTACTAATCGGGCCCATGACACCGCAGACTCGCCGACTCTCCGAACGTGCTGGTGCCGCGTTCCTGGTGGTCGTCGGCATGGTGATCGTCGGACTCACGCTCGTAGCTGCCGCGACCCCACTGCCCATTGCACTCTGCGGGCCGGTCCTGATCCTCGGGGGGCTGTACGGACTGTTCCGTCCGAGCCGCTCGTAGGCGTCGCGAGACGGGGAACGGCCCCGCACCATGTTCGGTGCGGGGCCGTCCTTCCTGTTGTCCCAGGGCTACTACTCCGCGAACCATGACGAGCACTGCCGCCGGTGGATTCGTGTCCGTCCTCCGGCACGTACCTCGTCGACACCCGATCCGGCGTCAGCGCTCCGACGGCCGCGATCTCTGCCGGCGGTTCGGTGGCTGTGCAGTCGGCGGGCTACGCCGTCGAGGGTGAGGTGTTCTTCGCCTCGTCCAACGACATCTCCACCCAGTTCGACGACGTCGACGATCCGGAGCTCGTGATCATCGACATGACGAAGTCGCACGTGTGGGACGCCTCGACCGTCGCCGCGCTCGACAGCATCGAGACGAAGCACCACCCTGGCAGAACTGAGACGCTGACGGCGCAACGCGCCGCCGACCTTCCGGGGTCGACGGCGGGTCGGGTGCGTCACTCGAGGTCAGTGCCCTCGGCCAGCTGATCTCGCAGCGTCCGCCGCGCACGGGAGAGTCGTGCACGGATCGTGGTGGCTGGTTTGCCGAGGATCGCTGCGACTTCTTCCTGGGTGAATCCGTCCCAGTAGACCAGGCGGACGATCTCCTGGTCGATCTCGGGAAGACAACCGATGAGGGAACGAACATGCTCACCAAGGTCGCTGCCGCCGCTGCCGTCCCCCGCACCCGGCGAATGGGCGGTGACATCCACGGCCAGGGTTGCTCGGAGCCTGTCGCTCAGCGCTGATCGGCGAATGCGGCCGCGTCTGTACCGGGAGAGCGTCTTGCGGGCGATGCCGAACAGCCAAGCGCGAAGCAGTTCGGGTTCGATCTTGTTCGTTCGACTGGACTGCCAGGCGGCGAGGAACGTGTCGCTGACGAGGTCGGCTGCGTCCTCGACCGGCACTCCTCTCTTGATGAAGAAGCCCAGCAACCCAGGTGCTTCGCGACGGAACGCATCGGTGAGATTGCCGCTCACGGAGGCGGGGTCAGGCCGCGTCACGGCGACGGTCAATGCAGTTGTCCCGTGCAGTCGGTCTGCAGCTCGGTCGCGCCACTCCGACCCGCTGACAGTCCGAACTCGTTCTGAACGTCGAGCACGATGAAGTCGAGCATCGACTCCTTGAGCGCGCTGCGGCCGGATTGCGGCGTCCAGCCGCCGTCGTTCTCGTCACCGGGAAGCCATCGGACCGAGCTTGGTAGGTCGGCGGGCGTGCCCTTTTTCTCGCCTGCGAGGACAAGGGCGTAGTCGTAGATTCGCTGGCCGATTCCATCGGCGGCGTACTCGTGGGTCTTGTAGTACTCCGTGACCTCTGCCAGGCGCGGAGAGAAGAACGAGCTCGCGATGTGCGCGGTGCACGATACCGTCACGCCCGTGTCGGTCGTGTACTCGACCGCGATCGGGACGTCCAGCCGCGTCATCTGGTCCGCCACGACCGCGCCGGCCGTAAGCACCCCGGCCGATACAACGACACCCGGAACGAGCCAGAGCAGGCTCCTCCGACGTCGCGTCCTACGGCCATCCCCGGCGCTCCGCGCCTCCAGCACGAGCGCGTCGAGCGCCGCCTCTGTCGCGACCGATGGAACAAAGGTCGGGCTGCTGCCCGACAGGACCTCATCAACACTCCGCTTGCCCACGACGACCCAATCCGTCTGATGACCGCGGAATCTCCGCCGTCACAGGAGAAATGCCCGGCACGCCCCGAAGTGTGACACGGAGGCCGCACAAGTGCTGAGCTGTCATGCGCGATCGCGGACTCAATGAGTGCTGCCGGCGTGAGGCGGAGGAGTACACCGAACGCGGCGTCAAGAGGGCCGCGAGCCCTTTCTGAGTCATTCCAAACAGGGGTAGTCAGTCAGCGAGTCAGTGAAAGCTTCCGTTTCGGTAGACGATGGCTGATCGGACGTGTTCGTCGACGACCGCATGGCATCTCACGCGGCGAAGTGAGGCTTACGGACCCGGCCCGGCTCGAACGGGCAGCCACCCTCGCCGTGCTCTGAGCAGGACGCACCCGTACCGGGTAGGTGCGCCTTGGGCGGGCTCACGGTGAGACTACCGCTGCCGAGTCTGAGCGCAAGTCTCGGTGGACGATGGCTGACCGAACACCTCACTTCGGAGCCGGACCGACCTTCACCTCCATCTCCGACCACTCGGCGTCGGGGTCGTCTACAGGCGCGCGCCTGTGCAAGCGTCCGCTTCTCACAGGCGCTCCCACGGCACGTCTTGGTACAGACGCTCGAGCTTTGCAATGAGACGGGGCGCAGAGGGCAGCCGGTGTCGTCCGATGCGGGCCACGGGTGTGATGCCGACGGAATTCGCCGTGAAGGCACCGTCGAGGTGAGCGGCGGATTCGAGTGTGATCGGCCCACCTTGAGCAGGTGTGTGCGCTTGGTCGAGTCCTTCGTCCAACAGCTGCCACGTGATGCCGTGCAGCGAGGGCCCGTCGGGCCATACGACAGTCTCGTCGTCGAAGAAGCCGATGTTTGCGATGGTCGTCTCCGAGAGACGATCGTCGGGTCCGACGAGCAGTGCGTCGTGGTAGCCCTCGCGCTCGGCTTGCTCCCCGTAGCGGATCTGTGCAAACGATCCGACGTGCTTGAGGTGCGCGAAGGGACGAACGTGGCGCACGGGTAGGAGGGCTTGCGGTCTGGTGGTAGGTGCGACCGGTGGTCGGACCACGGTCATCACCCGCGGTACGCCGGGTTCCTGCTCGTAGAGGGTGACTCGCAAGTACGCATCGGCATGGTCCCGGACCGCAATGTGCATCCGCTCGCGGACGAGGCCCACGTCGAGCGCAGATCCGAAGAGTTCTAGGTGCGCGCTGGCGAGCCTCCGGAGGTGACGCTGGAGCCCTCTCGTCGCACCTTTTCGCACCTGCATTGCGGTGAAGTGCCCGTAGTTCACGAGTGCGGGATGCGCGAGCTGTTCGGGCGACGGGACGGCGCCGTCGACGAGGACCACAGGAGACGACACAGACATGCCACCACGCTACGGCCCGCCCGACGTCGAACCCTGATTCCGGAGCGTGAAGCATGGCGAAGTCCATGTCCGGTAGCCGATCGGCCATCGGACAGGCTGACGTCGCACCCTCGCGTCTGGCGCTGGCTGGCGTGGTCTCATCAAGAAGGCAAGGTTCTGGCGTCCGGCGAGCGTTGCAACGGCCTTAGTCGTGCTGGGCCCGGTGTGCCTGCTGACGCCGATACGGACCCCGATCACGACACACGGTTTCCCGACATGGACCCTCGGCATCATCCTTCTCGCCAGCGGCGTTGGCCTGTGGGTCGATGCACTGATCGGCCGAGCTCGAGAGAGATCGACGCCTGGGCGATGCACTTCGAGCCGAACTTCTCCCACGAGTCCGGCTGGAGAACAGTTGACGGCGCTGCCCGACACCGCGCTGTCGGAACGCATCTGCGCGATGCACTAGAGGAGGAGCTGGGACCCTGTTACCGCGTTCGAGTTGACCTCTGGGCAGCACCTGACTGACAAACCGGAGAAGGCCGCCACGGCCCTGGACCGGTGACGACGTCGGACTGGAGGCACGGTGCCAGCTGGCACCGTGCCTCCAGTCCGACGGTCTGACGCCGTTCTCATGCCGCGCGCTTCGGCGCCCAGCCGAGTTCCGGCCCGAGCCGCTCCGCCATGTCCGTGATGATCTGGGCGTAGTCCTCCGGCTCGAACGCGAACGGCAGCGCGAACGCGACCTCGGTGACCGCCTGGTACCCGGCGTCGGCGCGCAACCGGTCCGCGATCTCCACGGAGGACCCGACGAGGTCGGCGGCGAAGAGCATGCCCGCCGGGCCCATCGGTACGCCGACCCGCCCGGAGCGCCCGTCGGCGTAGGCGCGGTAGCGGGCCTCCTGCTCCCGCGTCGCGGTGTCGGTCGGGATGACGACAAGGCCCTGCGACACCCGGGCGGTGTCAGGGTCGGGGTGGGCCGCGAGGTACGCGTCGATCTGTGCCCGCTGGTTCGTGGCGAAGTCGGTGCCGTTCTCGCTGCGCGTGACGCTCGAGGTCAGCAGGTGGAAGCCGTTCTCGCCGGCCCACACCGCCGACCTGGTGCTGCCGGTCCCGTACCAGATGCGGTCGACCAGACCGGGGCTGTGCGGCTGGACGGTGCTCGCGAACTCTTCGATCCCTCGACGTTCGACGGCATCGGTTCCGGTCACCATGTCGCCGCGCACCAGGTCGCGGAACCGCAGCAGACGATCGTTCCCGAGGTCCTCCTGGTGGGCGGTGTCGGGGTAGAGCGCCTCGCGGTACAGGTCGTAGTGCATCGGGGTGCCGACCGAGAACCCGGGGTTCAGACGCCCGCCCAACAGGACGTCGACCGTGCTGAGGTCTTCGGCGAGCCGGAAGGGGTTCTCCGCTCCGATGGGCGTGACCGCGGTGCCGAGGTCGATCCGCGACGTCCGCTGCGAGGCGGCGGCCATCACCGCCACGGGGGAGGAGATGCCGTGCTGCAGGTGCCGGTGTCGGAGCCAGGCGCTGTCGAAGCCGAGTGCCTCGGCGCGCTCGATGACCCGCAGCGTGTCCTCGTGGCCTGCGGACGGCCTGGCGGGGTCGAAGGACCCGATGGTGAGGAAGCCGAGCTGTTCCAGGGGAGTTCCGTCGAGGGGCATGTCCCGATCGTGCCAGACGGGCAGCAGGCGGCGCGCGCGGGCCGCACAGTGGTCCCCGCACCGCCGACCGACGCAAAGCGGACTGCCAGGCGAACACGCATCTTCGGCCCCTAGTGTCGCGCCAAGCGCAAACGCGTGAACTCACTCGCATTGGTTGAAGGACCGATCCGTAACGGAAGGTCGGTCCTCATGACCACCACTCCGCTCGCGCCGGGTTACACCCGCACTCGTCCCGGATCGGGGAGCCGCAACGGCACCTCGACCTACTCCGCGCTCCTGGCGCAGGTGAAGGAGAACGGCCTCCTGCGCCGCCGCACCGGGTTCTACTGGACACTGTTCGCCAGCCTGGCCGTCGGCCTCGCGCTCACCTGGGTCGCCTTCGCGTTCCTCGGTGACTCCTGGTTCCAGCTCATCGTCGCCGGAGCACTCGGCGTCATCTTCACGCAGTTCGCGTTCCTCTCGCACGAGGCCGCACACCGGCAGGTCTTCGCCTCGCAGCGGTGGAACGACCACGCCGGCCGTTGGCTCGGCACGTTCATGGTCGGCCTCAGCTACTCGTGGTGGATGAACAAGCACACCCGCCACCACGGCAACCCGAACACCGTCGGCAAGGACCCGGACATCGCCCCGGACGGCATCCGCTTCCTGCCGGAGGACGCCGCTGCCGTGCGCGGTCCGCTGATGACGACGTTCATGCGCTTCCAGGGCTGGTTGTTCTTCCCGCTGCTGACGCTCGAGGGCCTCAACCTGCACCGCTACGCGGTGCAGAGCATCGTCACCGGCAACGGCACGAAGGCCGACGTCAAGCACCGCTGGCTCGAGGCCGCCCTGCTCGTCGCCCGCTTCGGCATCTACCTGACGGTCGTGTTCTGGTTCCTGCCGTTCGGCATGGCCTGCGCGTTCCTCGGTGTGCAGCTCGCCGTCTTCGGCGTGATGATGGGCGCCTCGTTCGCCCCGAACCACAAGGGCATGCCGACGATCGCGCACGACGCGAAGGTCGACTTCTTCTCCCGCCAGGTCCGCACGTCCCGCAACATCCGGGGCGGCTGGTGGGTCTCGTTCCTGATGGGCGGCCTGAACTACCAGGTCGAGCACCACCTGTTCCCGTCGATGCCGCGTCCGGCCCTGAAGCAGGCACGCCTGCTCGTCCGGGACCACTGCGACACGCTCGACGTGCCCTACACCGAGACCACGCTGCTGCGCTCCTACGGCATCGTCGTCCGGTACCTCAACCGGGTCGGACTCGCCGCACGTGACCCGTTCGCCTGCCCGATGGTCGCGCAACTGCGGATTCACTAGGGGGCGGGGAACATGCCCACGGGAACCGTGAAGTGGTTCGACAGCAGCAAGGGGTTCGGCTTCATCACCCCGGACGACGGGTCGCAGGACCTGTTCGCGCACTTCTCCAGCATCGTCGTGACGACGGGCCTCCGATCCCTCGAGGGCTCGGAGCACGTGCGCTACGTGGTCGGGCCCGGCAAGAAGGGTCCGCAGGCGGACCAGATCTCGGTGATCCGCGGCTGACGCCTCGACGTTCCGCTCGGGAGCGAGTTCCGCGCTGAGCGACAGATCACGGGCACTCGCCCACGTGATCAGTCGCTCAGCGCGAAACTGCGTCTCCCGGTCGAATCGTGCGCGCTCCGTCAGCGAGCGGCGCGGACTCTCGCTCGAACGTCACGGAGTCGACCAGCCTCAGGACCAGTCGGATGACCACGGTGAACGGCGTCATGGCGAAGCTGAAGGCTCCACGGAGTCCGACCTCCAGACACCACGTCGGCCCGAGCCACCTGCGCCCCGGGGCGTGTGCATCGGGGCGCGGTACGGCCGAGGACACCGCGGCGAGCACAGCCGTCGTGGCGATCAACGACCCGACGGCCAGCCCGAGCCCGGTCCGCCCGACGGCGACGGAGGCGGGCACGACGAGCGCCCAGGCGACCTCGTCGGTGTAACGAGCCGGGAGGAACACGAGAACTCCGGCCACCACGGCCGCAGCGAGCGCGACCGGAGCGAACTCCGGTCGTTGAAGCCACCGATCGACGGCATCGAGTGCTGACGTGTCCGTGACACCGAGAACGTGGAGCACGCGGTGCGCCGCGGTGGCCGGGGCGAGCACGAGTTCGTCCGATCGGCCCGACGTGTTCTCGAGGATGACGCCGCCGAGCAGGGCCAGCAGCGCCACCGAGACCGTGTTCGCGACGAGCCACGAACTGAGTGACCGCAACCGACCGGTCAGCGCGCCGGTGAACGCGGCGCCGAGCAGTGTCAACGGTTCTGCCATCGCAGCCTCCTCCGTGTCGAGGATCGACCGTACCGTTGCGGACCGACACTCCGAGGCCGTGACCAGCGATGTCCTCAGGGCGTCAGCACGATCCGCCCGAACACCTCGCCGTCGTCCATCCGGCGGTGCGCCGCCGCCGCGCCCGCGAGCGGCAGGACGTCGTCGACGACCGCCGTCAGCGTGCCGGCCGCTGCCGACCGGAACAGCTCGGCCCGCTCCGCTGCCAGGGCATCGCGCGGCACGGAGTCGAGGCTGAAGGTCGCGAACGACCGCGACTGCTGGAACGCCGCGAGCAGCCGACCGCCGAAGTCCGCCGGCGGCATCCCGGCCACCGCGCCGACGAGCACGAGTCGGCCGTTCGGGGCGAGGCGGTCGAGGAAGTCGGGCATGGCGGACCCGCCGACGATGTCGAGCACGAGGTCGTAGGAGGACGGTCCGTCACCCTGCCCCTGCCGGTCGAGGACGTGGGTCGCGCCGAGTGCACGCAGCCGCTCACCGCGCGCGGGCGATCCCGCGGTCACCGCGACGGCCGATGCCCCGAGCCGCACCGCGAGTTCGACGGCGGCGATGCCGATGCTGCCGGCAGCGCCACGTACGAGGACCCGTTCGCCGGCCACGAGGTGCCCGTGCGCGAGAGCGAACCGGGCGACCGGCGCGGCGGACCCGAGCGCCACGGCGTCGATGGCGCTGAACCCGTCGTCGAGTGGTGTCAGGTCACCCACCGCGGCGACGACCCGCTCGGCGTACGCGCCGCCGACCCCCGTGAACGCCCACACCCGGCGGCCGATCCAGGCCCGGTCGACGTCTTCTGCGACGGCGACGAGCGTCCCCGCTGCCTCGCTGCCGGGGACGTACCCGGGCTCGATGCCCGCGCGCCCGATGGTGCCGCGGCGGATCACCGCGTCCACGCCGCCGACGCCGATCGCCTCGGCCGCGATGACGACCTGACCAGGCCCCGGGACGGGGTCGGGGAGGTCGGTCGGGACGAGGCCCTCCGGGGGACCGAACCGTTCGATCGTGACGGCGCGCATGACTGCTCCTTCGACGTCCCGGGGGTCTGACAAGGACGGTGCCGACGCTAACGGACGCCCGCGTCCACTTGGCTAAAGTGGGAGTGATGACCGACGACCTGTCTCACCTCCGTGCCGACGCGCAGGAGAACCGCGACCGCCTGCTGCAGGCGGCCCGCGATCTGTTCGGAGCCCGCGGCCTCGACGTCACGATGCGTGAGGTCGCTCGGCACGCCGGGGTCGGACCCGCCACGCTCTACCGGCGGTTCCCGACCCGGCAGGACCTCGTCGACGCGGCCTTCGAGGACGAACTCGAACTGTGCCGCGCCATCGTCCTCGAGGGCGCCGCGCACCCTGATCCCTGGCACGGTCTGCGCACCGTCGTCGAGCGGACCGTCGAGCTGAACGCCCGCAACCAGGGGTTCGTGGACGCGCTCGTCGCTGCGGGGCAGGTGTCCGACCGGCTCACCCGGCACCGCGCCGAGCTCCTGCACGCGATGGCCGCGCTCGCGGTCCGGGCGAAGTCGGCGGGGCAGCTCCGGTCGGACTTCGTCGTCGACGACCTGCTGCTCGTGCTGCTGGCTGCGCGGGGGCTCCGCGGCGAGGACGCGGGGGAGCGGCTCGTCGCAGCCCGGCGGTTCGCCGCGCTCGCGCTCGACTCGTTCCGGGCATCGGCCACGCACGAGCACTTGCCCGAGCCGGCGCGCGTCGCGGGCGCTGCGCTCCGCGCCGCGGTCTGACGCGGGCGGCGCGTGGGGATCGGCCACGGGGCGGCCACCGGCCCGGCGCGACCCCCTGACGGCCTGGAGGCGCGGTGCCAGCCCGCCCTGCGCCTCCAGGCCGGTGGTCCGCGCGTTCCTTCCCAGCGCGCATGACATGGAAGGCAGAATCGCGCATAGGAGGCTGGAAAATCCGGCTTCCTACGCGCGGAACGGCTTCCTACGCGCGGAACTGCCTCCTACGCGCGGAACGGCCTCGTGCGCACGGGAATCCGAGGGGGACAGACCACCCCGCACACCCTCGGACTGGGTACCGTCGCACCCTCGTACTGGGGACGGAGCAGCCCGGATCCGCGTCCCCGCGCCGATTAGCGTTCACGGCGAACGGCCGACACCCGGCCGTTCCGGCGCCTCGGGACGGGCGCCGCAGGTCACCGAGGGAGTGACAGCGCATGCAGCAGCGCTCGACGGTGCGGGTGACGGTCGCGGCCGTCCTCCTCAGCGCCATGATCATCGCCGTACCGATGGGGCAGGGCTCCACGGCCGAGGCAGCCTCCGGGCCGCCGATCGGGAACATCGGGAAGTTCAAGCAACGCGTCGTCGAGAACTTCTCGACGAAGGCTCCCGCAGCGAACGGGAAGTTCGCGAAGACGTACGCGAAGAACTGGCAGCCCTACCCGGACGGCACCGGCGGCATGTACTACTCCGGCACGCAGATCAGCGCGCACGACGGCGTGATGGACGTGCTGCTCGACGGCAAGAAGGGCGCCGCGGGCACGTTCGGCACGGCGAAGGACGCGTGGACGCACGTCGGCGGGAAGTTCACCGTCCGGGCCCGGGCGGTCGGCGGCGACGGGAACGGTGCGGCCTTCATGCTCTGGCCGAACTCCAACCGGTGGGCGGACGGTGAGATCGACTACCCCGAGGGGAACTTCGAGGCGTCGCCCATGGTGTTCCAGCACTCGATGATCCCCGGCAACGAGGTCAACACCACCGAGCACTGGACGGGCGTCTCGTGGCGTGCGTGGCACACCTACTCGATCGAGTGGATCCCCGGGAAGTCGGTCACCTACCAACTCGACGGCAAGGTCATCAAGACGATCACGAAGGACGTGCCGACGACCGGACACCGCTACATGTTCCAGGTCGGCGACTGGGGGAAGTGGGGGCACCTCCACATCGACTGGTTCACCACGTACGACTACGTGAAGTGACCGGCGTCGCCGTCCTCAGTTGATGATCTCGCCCCGCTCGTCCGCACGGAGGGCGGCCAGCCGGTCCCTCCACGCCTGCAGGGCCTCTGGCGTCAGCCGTGGCCAGTCGAGCACCTCGGCGACGACCCGCAGCGGCTCGGCGCTGCGGTAGGAGCGCGTCGGGTTGCCGGGGAACTTCTTGTCGGTGACGTTCGGGTCGTCCTCGTACGCGCCGGTCGGCTCGACCTCGTAGACGCGGGGGAGCCCGTCGCCCGCCGCGAGCTCGGCGGCGAGCCCCGCACCGTCACGGAGAGCGGTGAAGTACACGTGGTTCATCACGACCTCGGGCCGGTAGTTCGAGCGGAACCCGGCGGTCAGCAGGTCGCCCACGCCGAGGTCCGCCTTCGTCCCGTGGAAGAAGGGACCGTCGTCCAGTGCGTCACTCACGGCGACAGGGTAGCGCTGCCGATCGCCCGGACGGCGTGCCGTCCACGCTCCCACCCCCGTACGCTGCCCGCATGACGTGGCAGACCGACCTCCTCGAGGGGATCCGCACACGGGCACCCGCCGGCAGCACCGTCGAGCCGTACGGTTCGGTGACCGAGCCCGGCACCCTCGACGGCTGGAGCGACGTGGACGTCGCGCTCACCCTCACGGCGGACGTCGACGCCGAGACGCTCCTCGGCGGCACACCGTGGGCGTGGCAGGAGCACCAGGACGGAGACACGCAGACCGTCCGGCTCGTGCTCGTCGACGGGCGGCGGGTCGACCTGACCGTGCAGGGGGAGCGCCTCCGGCTGCCGGCACCCCCGGTGGACGCCTCCGTGCGGTTCGACGCCGCGCTCGCCGCCGTCCGGTTCGGCCGTGGGAACGACCTGATCGGGATGCACCTGGTGCTCGGCATCGTCCGGACGGCCCTCGTCGACGTGATGGTCGCGGTCGACCGCGCGACCGGGACCGACCACCACCGATCCGGATCGCCGCTGGACGCCCGGGCGTCGGAGGCCCAGGCGCTGCTCGCCGGACCGCTCGGACCCGAGCTGGCGCTCCGGGCAGCCGAGTTCGCGGGACGCTGCCGCTCGGAGGTCGACCCCGACCACCGTGCGGACTGGTCGGGACTCCGTGCCGTGATCACGTCGGGCGCGGGCGGCTGACGGGCCGCACGGTCGGGGTCCGTCGCGGAGTGCACGGCATCTCCCCCTCAGGGCGGACGCGGTCGGCGGGGCCGCTCCCGTAGCGTGGCCGCCGTGATCGAAGTCGAGCACCTCACCAAACAGTACGGTCCGAAGACCGCCGTCGACGACGTCTCGTTCGTCGTGCGGCCGGGCAGCGTGACCGGCTTCCTGGGCCCGAACGGCGCCGG
The DNA here is from genome assembly GCF_040544915.1 of Curtobacterium sp. 1544. NCBI lineage: Bacteria > Bacillati > Actinomycetota > Actinomycetes > Micrococcales > Microbacteriaceae > Curtobacterium > Curtobacterium sp. 1544. Next base: position 1,766 of record NZ_JBEPKX010000042.1, on the reverse strand, counting down.
GAAGTCCACCACGATGCGCATGATCATGGGGCTCGACCGCCCCACCGCGGGACGGGCGACGGTGAACGGGCAGCCGTACCGGAGCTTCCGCGACCCGCTCCGGCAGGTCGGTGCGCTGCTCGAGGCGAAGGCGGTGCACCAGGGTCGGAGCGCCTACAACCACCTGCTGTCCCTCGCGGCGACGCACGGCATCCCGAAGGCCCGCGTCCACGAGGTCATCGACATGACCGGCCTGGAGTCGGTCGCCAAGAAGCGCGTCGGCGGGTTCTCCCTCGGCATGGGGCAACGGCTCGGCATCGCGGCAGCACTCCTCGGCGACCCGAAGACCCTCATCCTCGACGAGCCGGTCAACGGCCTCGACCCGGACGGTGTGCTCTGGGTCCGGCAACTCGCCCGACGGATGGCCGCCGACGGCCGCACCGTCTTCCTTTCGAGCCACCTCATGAGCGAGATGGCGCAGACGGCGGACCGCGTCGTCGTGCTCGGCCGCGGCCGGGTGCTCGCGGACGCCCCCATCCAGGAGTTCGTGGCCGGTGGCGCGGCGAACGGCGGCGGCAGTCGTGTCGTCGTCCGGACGCCCGCGCCGGACCAGTTGTTCCAGGCGATCGGCCCGAACGCGTCGATCACCCCACGTGAGGACGGCACCTTCCTGGTCGTCGGACCGGACGCCGTGACGGTCGGGAACATCGCCGCGCAGGTCGGGGTCCCGCTGCACGAGCTCACCCCGCAGGGCGCCAGCCTCGAGGAGGCCTACATGGCACTCACCCGGGACGACGTCGAGTACCGATCGGAGGGCGCCCGATGACCGCCACGACCATGCCGGACACCGTCCGCCTCGGGTTCGGTCGTCTGCTCCGCAGCGAGTGGATCAAGCTCCGCAGCATCCGCTCCACGTGGTGGTGCTACGCGATCCTCGTCGTCGTGACCGTCGGCATGGCGGCACTGCTGGGCAATGCCGTCGGCGTGCCGGACCCCGACCAACCGAAGGACGCCCTGTACGGCGGCTTCGTGAACATCAACACGGTGAGCGTCAGCCTGACCGCACTCGTGGTCGGTGTCCTCGGCGTCCTGATCATCACCGGCGAGTACGGCACCGGTCAGGTCCGCTCGACGTTCACGGCCGACCCGCGGCGGACCGGTGTGATCCTGGCGAAGGCGACCGTGCTCGCGGTGACGACGTTCGTCGTGAGTGTCGTCTCGACGTGGATCGGCGTGCTCCTGTCCGCTGCGCTGCAGTCGGCCAAGGGCGCCGAGATGGTGGTCAGTGACCCGTCGGTGTTCCTGCCGATCCTCGGTTCCTCGGTGTACGTGACGCTCCTCGCACTGCTGGCGTACGGCATCGGGCTGCTCCTGCGGTCGAGTGCCGGCGGCATCGCCGTGACGGTCGGCATCCTCCTGGTGCTGCCCATCCTGCTGTCCGGGATCGGAACCCTGATGGCACAGCAGTGGGTGCTCGACATCGCGAAGTTCCTGCCCGACCAGGCGGGGATGCAGCTCTACACGTACTCGTACACGGGCGTGCAGCAGGACGGTGTCGTGCTGAACGGCTGGGGCGGGTTCGCCGTCCTCGCGGCCGAGGTCGTGGTGGTGGGCGCGCTCGCCCTCACGGTCGCGCGCCGACGCGACGTCTGACACGACCGTCTGCATTCCTGGAGGCGGGGGGGCCCCGGGGGCCCCCCCCCCCCGCCGCGCCGGGGGGGGGGGGGGGGGCGGGGGCGCCAACGGAGGGGGGGGGGGCGGGCCCCCCCGGTAGCGGGGGCCCCCAG
>NZ_JBEPKX010000041.1:0-35999 GCF_040544915.1 Curtobacterium sp. 1544 | reverse complement strand
GGGCCCCCGGGCGGGCGCGTGCTGGGCCCCCCCCCCCCAGGGTGCCCCCCCCCCCCCCCCCCCCGCCGGGGGGGGGCGGCCCCCCCCCGGGCGGCGGGGGGGGGGGGGGGGGGCCCCCCGCCCCCCCCGCCTCCAGGCCGCCGTGTGGTTGCGTTCCGCTGACGCGCGTCAGCCCTTGTAGGTCCCGAGCGTGACGTCCGTCTCGCGGGTCTCGCCCCCACGGATGTACGTGATGGTGGTCTTCGCACCGCCGGCGAAGTAGCGGACCTGCGCCGTCAGGTCGGTGGCGTCGGAGACCGTCGCCGAACCGATCTTCGTGACCACGTCGCCCTTCTGCAGGCCGGCCTTCGCCGCCGCGCCGCCGGACGAGACGGACTTGATGAGCCCGCCCATCTGGGTGGCCTTGGCGTCCTCGGCGGCGTCGCCGACCGTCGCGCCGAGCAGGCCGTGCGTCGCCGAGCCGCTCTCCTTGATCTCGTTCGCCACGCGCTTGACGAGGTTCGCTGGGATCGAGAAGCCGACGCCGATGCTGCCGGACTGGCTCGACGAGTCGGACGAGCTGCTCGCGCTCGCGATCGCCACGTTGATGCCGATCAGCTTGCCCTTCGAGTCGAGCAGCGCGCCGCCCGAGTTGCCGGGGTTGATCGACGCGTCGGTCTGGATGACCGGGAGTGAGACCGTGGTGTTCGAGGACGAGCTGCTGCCGTTGTCGCCGTTGCCCCAGAAGTCGAACGGGCCGCCGCTGCCGTTGCCGCCCTCGTTGGAGTCGCCGCCCTCGCTCGGGGCGCTCGACGTCACCTGGATGCTGCGGCTGAGGGTCGAGACGATGCCGTCGGTGACGGTGTTCGACAGGCCGAGCGGGGCACCGATCGCGACGGCGGTGTCACCGACGTTGAGGTCGGACGAGTCCGCGAAGCTGATCGGCTTCATGTCGGTCGCGTCGATCTTGATGACTGCGAGGTCGACCGTCGGGTCCGTGCCGACGAGCTTCGCCGGGTAGATCTTGCCGTCCGAGGTCGTGACCGTGATCGAACCGTTCGAGCTGTCACCGTCGAGCGTCACCACGTGGGTGTTCGTGACGATGTAGCCGTCCTTGCTGAACACGACGCCCGAACCGGTACCCGCTTCGCTGCTCGACGAGACGTTGATCGTCACGACCGAGGGCGTCGCCTGGGCAGCCACGGCGGTGACGACCGTCGCGTTGTTGTAGTCGTTGACCGTCAGGTTCCCGCCGCTCTGGGAGTTCGAGGAACCGACGACGGTGCCGCCGCCCTGGCTCGAGCCGGCGAGCCACCCGGCGCCGCCGCCGACGAGGCCCGCGACGACGAGGCCCGCGACGATCGGCAGGACGAGGCGTCCGCGGCCGTCCTTCGAGCGGGTCGTGGTGCCCGTCGCGGCACCCGCCCCGGCACCGGTCGCGGCTGCGCCGAAGTAGTGGCCGTTGCGCTGGTTGGAGCCGTCGACGTCCCCGAAGGAGCTGGCGGCCGAGGTGGGGGCCTGGGCCGACGGCGCGCCCACGTACCCGGAGTACTCGGAGGCCGATGCGGGGGCCGAGGTGGGCTGGGCGTACTCGCCGTACCGGGGCTGCTGCTGGCCGGAGCCGTACTGACCCTGGCCGTACGGGTTCTGGTCCTGCCCGTACTGGCCGTACTGGCTGGTCGGCTGGTTCGCCTGCTGGCCGTACTGCGCGGTCGGCTGGGCTGCCTGCTGGCCGTACTGGCTGGTCGGCTGGGCCGCCTGCTGGCCGTACTGGGCGGTCTGCGCCGGGTCCGAACCGTACGGCGTCGCGTGCTGGCCGTAGCCCCCGGCCGCCTGGCCGGTCTGGCCTTGGCCGTACTGGCTGGCCTGGCCCTGGCCGTACTGGCTCGTCTGGCCGTACTGGCTCGTCTGCCCGTACTGGCTCGTGCTCGCCGTGCCGTCGGCCGGGGCCGGGTTCTCCGAGGCGACCATCGGGTACGGCGCGGTGTAGCGGTCGGTGGGGTGATCGGTCGACGCGGCGATGACGTCGGTCTCGTTCGCGGGGGCGGCGTCGATCACGTCGGTGTGGTCCGGTCCCGCGTCGTTCCCCGGAACGGCGTTCGTGTGCTCGGAGTCGTGCGTCGCGGCGTCCTCGGAAGCGGCCGGTGCGGCCGTGTCCTCGGGACGGAAGTCGTCGTCCTGCCCGTGGGGCGTGGTGTCGGTCATGCTGGACGTGCTCCTTTCAAGCTCGTGCAGTCTGTCGGACCCACCTGAGCGGTGCACCTGGTGACGCTGCAAGCGACCTATGGCGATCTTATGCGTGGGCTGTGGACGGCCGCCCGGATGGTGCGTGAGGCCGCCAGTAGGTTGGGGTGCGGGCAGCGCCGAACGGCGCGGTCGACACTTCGAAGGGAACCACATGCGGCAGGCAGGACCCTGGTTGCGAGCAGCCGAAGGAGCGATGCTCCTCGGACCCGACGGTGTCCCCGCACCGACCGTGTTCGCCGAGATGAGCGCCCTCGCGGCGGCGACCGGCGCGATCAACCTCGGACAGGGCTTCCCGGACGAGGACGGCCCCGTCGAGGTGCTCGACGCCGCGGTGGCCGCGATCCGCGACGGCGTCAACCAGTACCCGCCGGGTCGCGGGACACCGGACCTCCGGCTGGCCGTCAGCGAGCACCAGTCGCGGTGGTACGGGATCGAGGTCGATCCCGATCGCCAGGTCCTCGTCACCGCCGGCGCGACCGAGGCACTGGCCGCCACCCTGCTCGCGTTCGTCGAGCCCGGCGACGAGGTCGTGACCTTCGAACCCTTCTACGACGCGTACGGTGCGCTGATCCGGCTGGCCGGCGGGACGCACGTGACGGTCCCCCTCACCGCGCCCGACTTCCTGCCCGACGAGGACACCCTCCGCGCCGCGTTCTCGGACCGCACCCGGGTCGTCCTGGTGAACACGCCGCACAACCCCACCGGGCGGGTCCTCCCGGACGAGGTGCTCGCGACGATCGTCGAACTCGCCGAGCAGTACGACGCCCTGATCGTCACGGACGAGGTCTACGAGCACCTGACGTTCGACGTGCCGCACGTGCCGATCGCCACGCTCCCCGGAGCCGCCGACCGCACCGTCACGATCTCGAGCGCTGGGAAGACCTTCAGCACAACGGGTTGGAAGATCGGCTGGCTCACGGCTCCCCCGGCGCTGGTCGACGCCATCACGAGCGTGAAGCAGTTCCTGACCTTCGTGAACGGTGCCCCGTTCCAGCCCGCGGTCGCCGCCGGCCTGCGGTTGCCCGATGCGGTGTTCACCGGCATCGCGGCAGAGCTCTCGGCGAAGCACGACCTGCTCGCCGCCGGTCTCCGTGCCGCCGGCTTCGAGCTCATGCGGCCCGACGGCGGCTACTTCGTCATCGCAGACGCCGCCCCGCTCGGGTACGAGGACGCCCGCGAGTTCTGCCTGCAGCTGCCCGAGCTGGTCGGCGTCGTCGGCGTCCCCGTGTCCGCGTTCGTCCGGCCGGACCACGCCGCCGGGTACCGCTCGCTCGTCCGGTTCGCCTTCTGCAAGCGGCGCCCCGTGCTCGAGGACGCCGCCGCCCGCCTGGCCGAGCTCACCTCCCGCGCCTGACACCGCCCGCGCGCCCACCCGCCCCCGCCCCCGCGTGTCTCTGCGCGGGCGGGCGAAATACGTCCCCCTCGCCGCCCGAACGGTGCATATTTCGCCCGCTCGCTCGCGCACGGCCCGCCCGCATGGCCGCCCGCGCTTCCACCCCGGTCCGCTTCCGAACACGAGCGGGCGAAACACATCCCCCTCGCAGGTCTGGCGGTGCGGATTTCACCCGTTCGCGCGCGTCCAGACCGTCGGCCGTCTCCACGTTCGACGAGCGGGCGGAGAACGCGCCGGTCGGCAGTCCTCCGGTGCAGTGTTCACCCGCTCGCGGCGGATGCCCGTCCGAGCCACGGCCCGTCGAACGCATCGCGAGTGCGAACGGGCGAAATCCTCGCCACCCGGACGTCCTCCAGAGCAGACATCGCCCGCTCGCGGACGGACGAGCAGCAAATGGCGAACGCCCGGGCCAGCGCCCGCGCCCGCGCGTCAGTCGCGCAGCGTGACCTCGTAGCGCCGCAGGGACAGCGACGGGTTCGTCTGCCGGACGGCGTCGGTGACCGCCGTGTCGACCGTCGCGACGAGCATCCCCGGGACCGCCCCGGCCGCCGCGACCGCCACTCCGGACGGGTCCAGCACGACCGACCCGCCGATGCCGATGGGCGGCGTCTGCCCGACGCCCACCACCCAGACGGTGTTCTCGATCGCGCGTGCGGTGAGGAGTGTCCGCCAGTGGTGCTCCTTGCCGGGGCCGCGGACCCACTCGGCGGGCAGGACCACGACGTCGGCGGCACCGTGCTCCGGAGCGGCGAGGCGGCGGGTGACCTCGGGGAAGCGCAGGTCGTAGCAGGTCTCGAGGCCCACCCGGACGCCACCGAGCTCGAACACCGGCAGCTGCGCGGGATCGCCGGACTCGATGTGGTCGGACTCGCGGGACCCGAACGCGTCGTACAGGTGCACCTTCCGGTACGCCGCGGCGATCGAGCCGTCGGGCAGCACCGCGACGAGGGTGTTCCGGAAGCGATCGCCGGAGCCGGTCTCGGCCACCCCGACGACGAGCGCGATCCCGGTGTCGCGGGCGATCGTCTGCAGGCCGCTGACGAACGGGCCGTCGAGGGGCTCTGCGGCTGCGACGAACCGGTCGTCGATCTCGGCCGTGAAGTACGATGTGTACTCCGGCGTGACGAGGAGGTCGGCGCCCCGCGCGGCTGCGTCGACCGCTGCGGCACGGACGGTCTCGAGGTTGGCAGTGGGGTCGTCGACCGGCGCGAACTGCGCCGCTGCGATCGTCAGGGTGCCCATCCGCCGAGCGTACCGGCCCGCGAGATCCGAGCAGCCCGGCACACGAAGAAGGCCCCGGTCCGACTGGACCGGGGCCTTCTCTGTGACGCTTGGTTGCGGGGGCAGGATTTGAACCTACGACCTCTGGGTTATGAGCCCAGCGAGCTACCGAACTGCTCCACCCCGCGGCACGTTGATAAGCCTACACGGGGCCGTGGCGGGGCACAAATCGAGTGCCCCGCCACGGTGTGTCTAGTTCCCGCTCTCGGCCTCGGTGGCGGCCTGGATCGCTTCCTGCAGGCGCTGATCGGCCTCTGCGGCGGCGACCAGGTCGTTGTCCGCGTAGGCGTCCTGACGGTCCTGCAACGCCTGCTTGGCGTCGTTGAGAGCCTTCTGCAGCGCCGCGTTGTCGGTGGTGCCCGACCCGGACGACGAACCCGAACCCGCGGACGAGCCGGAGTCGGACCCCGAGGAGGACCCGGAGTCGGATCCCGAAGACGACCCGGAGTCGGACCCGGAGGACCCCGACGAACCGCCGGCCGCACCCTGGTCACCGGCAGCAGCACCCGAGTCACCGCCGAACAGGCTGTTGAGTGCCTCGTCGAGGGTGTCCTCGAACGCGATCTTGTCACCGAACGCCACGAGGACCTTCTGCAGCAGCGGGTACGAACCGCTCGACGTCGACTGGACGTACACCGGCTGGACGTAGAGGAACCCGCCACCGACCGGGAGCGTCAGCAGGTTGCCCTGCTTGACGGTCGAGTTGCCCCGCTTCAGGATGTTCAGCTCCTGCGACACCGTGGTGTCCGAGTTGAACAGGTTCTGCACCTGCGCCGGACCCGGGATGTTGTCCGTCTTCGGCATCGTCAACAACGTGAGCTTGCCGTAGCCGGACGCCTTCTTGCCCTTGCCCGCGCCTCCGGCGTCGGAGTCCACCGCGAGATACCCGGTGAGCACGTTGCGGTTGTTCGAGCCGGCGGACTGCTGGGGTATGTACGTCGTGTACAGCGTGTACGCGGTCCCCTGCCCCGGCACCTTCATGGTGAGGTAGTACGGGTCCTGCAGGTTCGCCTTGGACGTCGTCGTGGTGGCCCCGAGCGCGTTCGCCCCGGAGTTCGTCGTGGTCGACGTGTCGGCGGTGTCGGACGAGTCGTTCGTGCCCGACGTCGGTTCCTGCGGCGTGTTCCACGCGTCGTCACCCGAGTAGAACGAGTTCGCGTTCGTGACGTGGTACGTGCCGAGGATCGACCGCTGCACCTTGAACAGGTCGGTCGGGTAGCGGACGTGGTCGAGCAGCTCGGCACTCATCGACGACACCGGCTTGATCGCGGTCGGGAAGATCTTCTCCCACGTCTTCAGGACCGGGTCCTTGGTGTCCCAGGAGTACAGGGTCACCTTGCCCGTGTACGCGTCGACCGTCGCCTTCACCGAGTTCCGGATGTAGTTCACCTGGTCGGTCCGGTACGCCGAGCTCTCCGCGCCGGCGATGCTGTCCGACAGGCTCTGGCTCTGCGAGTACGGGTAGGCGTCGCTCGTGGTGTAGCCGTCGACGACCCACTGGATGCGGTGGTCGACGATCGCCGGGTACGCGTCCGAGTCGGTCGTCAGGTACGGCGCGACCTGCTGCACGCGCTTGATCGGGTCGCGGTCGTACAGGATCTGCGAGTCCTTGTTCACCGCGTCCGACAGCAGGATCTGCTCCGACTGGAACTTCGCCGCGTAGACGAGACGGTTGAAGAAGTTGCCGAGGCTCGGTCCGCCGTTGCCGGCGTACGTCGTCGTGGCGTTGCCGCCGTTGTCGTCGTCGGAGCCGGACGGGTAGTCGAGCTCGACGTTCTTCGAGCCCTTCGGCGCACCGACGATCGAGTACGCCGGCGAGGTCTCGCCGAAGTAGACGCGCTGCTGGAAGTCCCCGAGCGCGCCGTTCGACGGGATGCCCGACTCGAGGAACACCGGCTTGCCGTCGCTGGCGCGCTGGTTGCCGAACGCCGCGGTCACGCCGTAGCCGTGCGTGTAGACGAACGCCCGGTTGTAGGGGGTGTTCGCCTGCGCGCTGAGGCCGTCGAGGTCGATGTCGCGGACCGCGATCACGGTGTCCTCGGTCTCACCCTTGACGTCGTACCGGTCGACGTCGAGCTCGTCCGGGAACTGGTAGTACTGCCGGTACTGCTGCAGCTGGCTGAACGTGTCCGAGACGATCTTCGGGTCGATCAGGCGGATGTTCGCCGTGGTCTGGGCGTCCTGGGCGAGGGCGCCGGAGCTCGCTTCGGTCGTCGCGTCGTAGTTCTGCTCCTGGACCCCGGAGACGCCGTACGCGTCACGGGTGGCCTTGATGTTCCGCTCGATGTACGCCGACTCGAACGTGCGCTCGGACGGCTTCACCTGCAGGCGCTGGACGATCCAGGGGTAGATGCCGCCGATCACGATCGCCGCGACGAGCAGCAGTCCGGTGCCGACGATCGAGATGCGCCAGCGGCCGATGACCGCGGTGACGATGAACAGGATGGCGACGATGGCCGCGATGCCGGCCATGATCTCGCGACCCGGGATGACGGCGTTCACCTCGGTGTACTGCGCACCGGTGATGAGCGAGTTCGACTTCGTCAGCGCCGCGTACTGGTCGAGCCAGAGGCTCACGGCCTGCAGGGCGACGTAGACGGCAGCGGTCACCGCGAGCTGGATCCGCGCGGCCTTCGAGATGCGGACCTCACGACCGCCGAAGCGCATGGCGCCGTAGAGGTAGCAGGCGGCGAGCGCGGCGAGTCCCGCGATGAGCACGACGGCCGACGAGTACGCGACGATCGCGCGCCAGAACGGCAGCTCGAACACGTAGAACCCGATGTCGAGCCCGAACTGCGGGTCCGTCTTGCCGAACGGCGTCCGGTTGAAGTACTCGAGCACCATGCTCCAGCGCCCCGCGGTCGACAGCCCGGCGAAGATGCCGAGGACGACCGGGATGCCGATCATCACGGCACGACGCAGTGGCTCGATGACCTGCTGGTAGCGGTCGAGCTGCGAGTTGAGCTTCGCGTAGACCGGCCGGAACCGGAACGCGATCGCGATGCTCGCGTAGACGGGCACCGCCATCCCGAGGAACCCGGCGAGGAACATCAACGTCCCGGCGATCCACCGCGTGGTCAGGACCTGCTGGAAGCCGAGCTGCGCGAACCACGCGTAGTCGGTGTACAGGCTCGCGAAGATGAAGAAGGCGATCACCAGTGCGGCCAGCACGATGATCGTGACCACGATCGGGACCCGCGGCGAACGCCGCCCCGAGGTGGACGAGGTTGTCGTCACTTGATGTGCTCCAGACGTGTCGAACCGGCGGGCCCGGCGCGGCGGGCCGTCAGTGCATCGATCCTATGTGGCCCGAGCACGTCTGAAACTGTACGGAGACTCAGGAAGGCGCGTCTCGCCTCCAGTCGGACTGCCTGGAGGCACGGATCGCGACGTCCGCGGACGTCGCGTGGAGCGCGTGGCCGGCCCTACGACGTGCAGCGTGCGAGCTTCGCGGTGCTCTTGCCGGAGGCGATGGTCTGGAGGTCGGTGACCGCCTGGTCGAGGGTGCCGACCTTGTAGACGTCGAGTCCGGACGGGACGTGGCCGACGACCTCGTCGCAGTTGTCTGCCGGTGCGAGGAAGACGGTCGCGCCGGCGTTCTTCGCGCCGTACATCTTCTGGCGGATGCCGCCGATCGCGCCGACCTCGCCGTCGGCCGTGATGGTCCCGGTGCCCGCGACGTGCTTGCCGCCGTTGAGCTTGCCCGGCGTGATCTCGTCGATGATCCCGAGGGCGAACATCATGCCGGCCGAGGGGCCGCCGACGTCCTGGAGCTCGATGGAGACGCGGAACGGGAAGTCGTACTGCTCGGTGACGCCGACGCCGATGAGCGCCGTTCCCTGCTCGTTCCGCGGCGTGATCTCCACGGTCTTCTCGCTGCCGTCACGCTCGATGACGACCTTCGCCGGGTCGGACGTGCCGTGCTTCGCGACGAGTTCCCGGAGCGACGTGGCGTCCGCGTTCTCGGTGAGGGAGGTGCCGTCGAACGAGCGGATGACGTCGCCCTTCTCGATGACGCCGTCCGCGGCGGAGCCCTTCTGGACGGTGCCGACCTCGAGGTCGGTGGGCAGTTCGTAGCCCTGCTGGACGAGGGCGGCGGCGACCGCGGACTGCTGCGAGGCCTGCATGTCGGCGGTGTCCTGCTGGTTCACCTGGTCGGTGGTCACGCCCTCGGGGTAGATCGCAGACGCCGGGATCACCGCTTCGGACTTGGTGAACAGCGCGCGGATGACGCTGGTCCAGGACGGCCGGTTCGTGGCGTCGCCCTGGATCCCGACGGTGAGCATGTCGAGCGCGCCGGCGGTCGGGTAGGTGGGGTGTCCGTCGATCTGGATGAGCTTGACGTCCTTCGCGTCCTTGCCCGTGCCCTGCTTCTGCGTCCCGATCGTGTTGTACACGGGGCCTGGTACCTCGATGAGGTACGGGCTCGGCAGGAAGCTCGCGAGCAGCCCGAGGACCACGGCCCCGATCACGAACCCCCAGCCGATGGTCCGGGAACGCGAGCGGCGGCGGGGCTCGGCGGCGAAGAGGGTCACACAACGTCCTTCCAGGGCGGGCTGTTCGCCCTCGGCGCAGCGGTTCGGGCGTTCCCACGGGGGCGTCCCAGGTGCGGCCCCGTGAGCAGCGATTAGCGTAGTCGTCATGCCTGATGAACCGCAGCCGGGGCCGGACGACGACTTCCAGGAGATGCTCCGCAAGCTCCTGTCCGGCGAGGGCCAGATCGACCCGTCGCAGCTCGCCGGTGCCGCCGGCCTGCCGAACGACCCGGCCTTCGTGGCGAACCTGATGAGCCAGCTGCAGCGCGCTGCGCAGTCGGGCGGGGACGGCATCGACTTCTCGGTCGCCGCCGAGCGCGCCACGACCATCGCGCGGGAGGGCGGCCACCCGGTCGACCCCGCCACGTCGCAGGCAGCGGACCAGGCGTTCCAGGTCGCAGCCCTCTGGCTGGACGAGGCCACCACGGTCGCGGAGCTCACCGCGACCCCGAGCCTGTACACGCGTGAGCAGTGGGCGAAGGCGACCACCCCGGTGTGGGCGCAGATCGCCGAACCCGTGGCGCTGAGCATCTCGAACGCCCTCACCGAGGCGATCGAGCAGCGGGCGCCGGAGCAGCTCAAGGCCATGCTCGGCGATGTGTCGAAGGCCATGCGGGGCGTCGGCGGCGCACTGTTCGCGATCCAGCTCGGCCAGGTCGTCGGGCAGCTCTCGAAGGAGGTCGTGTCCGGCGGCGACGTCGGCGTGCCGCTCCTCGACGAACAGGTCGCCGCGCTCCTGCCGCAGAACGTGGCCGAGTTCGCCGAGGGCCTGGACGTCCCCGAGGACGAGGTCCGCATCTACCTGGCGGTCCGCGAGCTCGCGCACGCCCGGCTGTTCCGTTCGGCACGCTGGCTCCGGCTGCACATCATCTCGTCGATCACCGACTACGCGCGGGGCATCCACATCCCGTTCGACCGTGTCGAGGAACTCGCGTCCGAGATCGACCCCACGAACCAGGAGCAGCTCCGCGACGCGCTGGCGTCCGGTGCCCTCATCCCGCCGCGGACCGAGGAGCAGGAGGCAGCGCTCGCCCGCCTCGAGACCATGCTCGCGCTCGTCGAGGGCTGGGTCGACACCGTCACCGCCGCCGCGACCGAACGCCTGCCGAAGTCCGGCGCGATCGCCGAGATGGTCCGACGCCGTCGTGCTGCCGGCGGTCCGGCGGAGTCGGCCTTCGCCACGCTCGTCGGCCTCGAGCTGCGGCCCCGCCGTCTCCGCGAGGCCGCGGCGATGTGGCAGCGGGTCACCGACGAGCTCGGCACCGAGCAGCGGGACGCCCTGTGGTCGCACTTCGACGCGGTTCCCACCTCCGACGACATCGACTCGCCGGACGCCTTCGTGGCACGGCTCCGGAACCCGGGCCGCTCCGCCGAGGACGACGAGTTCGACAAGGCGCTCGAGGACCTGCTCAACGATGCGACGGGCGACCGGCCGCGCGAGGACGAGTCCGGCAACGTCGACGAAGGGAACTCGGACGGCGGCACGGCTGCCGACGGCGCCGGCGACGCTCCGAAGTAGTTCTCCACAGATCCGGGACAGCTCCCCCACGCGACGGCCGGGTCCGCCAGCGTGGGGGCATGGGCATCCGCATCGATCCGACGCTCGAGTTCGTCTGGCGTGACCCGAGGACGGTCCAGCTCGGGGTCGACCCGCCGCGCGCGGTGATCGCCGTCCCGACCACGGGCGAAGAGCGGTTCCTGTGCGCGCTCCGTCGGGAGACCGGGCGCGAGGCACTGTCCGGTCTGGCCGCTGCGACAGGCTGTCCGCCGGACGTCGCCGCCCGCGTGCTCGGGGCGGCCTCCCCCGCCGTCGTCGACGTCCTGCCCGAGCCGCTGTCCCGCGTCGAGGTCCACGGCGCCGGGACGCTGGCGGACACGATCGGCGCGCTGCTCGAGGGCGAGGGCATCACCGTCGCCCGGACGTCGGCGCCCCGCGGTGGTCCGGTCGACCTCCCGTCGCAGGAGCCACGCCTCGCCGTCGTGGTCGCCGAACACGTCGTCGACCCGGCGCTGCGCGCGGCGTGGACCAGGCGGGGCGTGCCGCACCTGTCGGTCGTGGTGGGTGACGGTCGGGTGCGCGTCGGACCGTTGCTCGTCCCGGGTGCCGGGCCGTGCCTCCAGTGCATCGAGTACGCACGCGCCGACGACGACCCTGCCTGGCCGGCGATCGCCGCACAGGTCTGGGGCCGCCCCGCTGCACCGCTGTCGCCCTACCGGACTGCGGCGATCGCCGCCGCGGCGAGCCGGCTGCTCCTCGAGCGGCTGCCGCTCAGGACCCAACGGCCCGGCGACGACCAGGTGGTGTTCGACCGTGACGACCTGTCGGTCAGCCGTCAGCCGGTGCGGCTCCATCCGCGCTGTGCGTGCCGAGCGCTGCCAGGAAGCGACTCGCCACCCGGGCTCCCCCACGCGTGGAGCCCTGTGCGGACCACGTGATCGTCACGGAACGGCGGGCTCGGGTCAGGCCCACGTAGAACAGCCGTCGTTCCTCGTCGACCTCGGCGTCGGTCGTGGCGTGCGAGATCGGCAGCAGCCCCTCGGCGGCGCCGATCACGATGACGTGCGGCCACTCGAGGCCCTTCGACGAGTGCAGCGTGGCCAGGGTGACGGCGTCGAGCTCGGGTTCGTGGTGGGTCGCCGCGCGGTCGACGAGGTCCTGGGTGAACTGCTGCATGGTCGTGCCCGCGGGGGCGTCCTCGGCGAGGCCCATGATCGCCTGCAGCGCGTCCCACTGGTCGCGGACCGCCCCGGTGCCCTCGGGCGGGGACGGCGTCCACCCGCTGACCTGCAGCACGAGGCCGACCCGTCGGGTGAGTTCGTCGTCGGTCTGCCGGACGGCCTCGCCGCGCATGTGGTGCACCGCGAGCTTCACCTCGGGTCGGTCGAAGAACCGGGTGCCGCCCTGGACGCGGTACGGGATGCCGGCACGTCCGAGCGCCGACTCGATCGCCGCGGCCTGGGCACCGACGCGGTAGAGCACCGCGACGTCGCCGTAGGACGCGGGCGTCGCCGGTGCGGCGACCAGCGACGCGATGGTGCGCGCGACCGTCTGGGCTTCGTCGCCGTCGTGGACGCACGCCAGCACCTCGGGCTCCGGTCCGGGCTCCGCGGTCTGTGCGACGAGGTCGAGGGCGCCCGGCTGCCCGCGCATCAGGGCGTTCGCGGCGTGCACGACCTCCCGCGTCGACCGGTAGTTCCGCTCGAGGCGCAGCACGGACCCCCGCGGGAACTCCGAGCCGAAGCCGAGCAGGTAGCGACTCGAGGCGCCCGCGAACGAGTAGATCGTCTGGCTGGCGTCACCGACGACGCACAGGTCGTCGCGGCCGCCGAGCCATGCCCGGAGCAGGTCGTGCTGCACGGGCGAGACGTCCTGGTACTCGTCGACGACGAAGAACCGGTACTGCTGCCGGACGTACGAGGCCACGCGCGGCTCGGACTCGACCATCCCGAGGGTGGCGAGCAGGACGTCCTCGAAGTCGAGCTGCCGACGGTCGTCCTTGAGCTGCTCGTAGGCGCGCATGAGGTCGAGGACCCGGCGGGGCGAGGTGTCCCGCGGCATCACCCGGTCGGCCGCCGCGGCCTCGTACTCGTCGTAGGAGAGCATCTGCACCTTGCGCCACTCGAGCTCGCCCGCCAGGTCGCGGAGCGTCGGGGTGTCCACCCGCAGCCCGACGGTGTCCGCCGCGTGCGCGATCATCCGACCCTTCGACTCGACGATGCGCGGGGCGTGCCCGCCGACGGTGTCCGGCCAGAAGTAGCTGAGCTGCGCCATCGCCGCCGCGTGGAAGGTCCGTGCCTGCACGGTGCCCGCACCGAGCGACCGCAGCCGCGACCGCAGCTCACCGGCGGCACGCGTGGTGAAGGTCAGCGCCAGCACGTGGTTCGGCGCGTAGGTGCCCGTCGCGACGCCGTACGCGATGCGGTGGGTGATCGCGCGGGTCTTGCCGGTGCCGGCGCCCGCCAGGACCGCCACCGGGCCGAGCAGGGTCCGGGCGACGGTGCGCTGTTCGGCGTCGAGGGCGGCGAGGAGCTCGTCCGGCGACGGCGGTCGGACGTCCGGGGCCACCTCGCTCACGGCAGGTCCAGCGGCCCGCCGTACCACTCCTCGATGATGGCGCGGGCGATCGACGTCCTGCCCGGCAGCAGCAGGGTGTCGCCGGCACGCTCCCGGATCTCCTCGCGGGAGAACCAGCGCACGTCGAGGATCTCCACGCCGTCGGGCCGCGCGGTCGTCGGGTCGCCGTCCACCGCCCGGGCGCGGAACCCGAGCATGAGCGACGCGGGGAACGGCCACGGCTGCGACCCGAGGTACTCGGGTTCCTCGACGTGGACGCCGGACTCCTCCCAGACCTCGCGGCGGACGGCGTCCTCCAGGGACTCGCCCGGTTCGACGAAGCCCGCGAGCAGGGAGTACCGGTTCGAGTCCCACGCGGCGTTCGACCCGAGCAGGATCCGGTCGTCGGCGTCGGTCACGCCGACGATGATCGCCGCGTCGGTGCGCGGGAAGTGCTCGTGCCCCTCGGGGTCGCGGCGGACCCAGCCGCCGGTGACGACGTCGGTCGCGGAACCGGTCCGCGGCGAGAACCCGTGCACGGCGTGCCAGTTCGCCATCGCGACGGCCTCCACCGCGAGGCCCTGGTCACGCGGGGACAGCTCGGTGCCGAACATGCGCAGGCTCTCCCACGCGTCGTCGTCGGGTTCGATCGCGTCGGCGGTGGCGGCGTCGACGAAGGCGGCCACGAACCGGGTGCCGGCGGGCGCGTCGGGAGCGTCCGACACAGCACGACCGAGGTACAGCGTGACCGTTCCCTCGCTGATGTCGGACGCGGTCACGAACCGCAACGTGCCGTCGGCGTTCCGGAGCATCTCCGAACCGCGGACGGGCAGGTACCGGGTCGACGGGTCGTCCCGCAGCACGCGTTCGACGTCGGGCGTCGTGCGGAACTCGGCGTCGCGGTCGAGGTCGTTGCGGGAGAGCGGAAGCCGGGCGGCGAACTCGACGGTCACGGCAGGGGGCTCCTCGGGTCGATCGGTACGGGACGGGAACGACCGGCACGGCCCGGGCCAGCGTGGCGCACGCTCGTCCACCTGCTGCGGACCTACCCTGAGGGGCATGGCGGGATCCCAGTTCACTCTAGCCGCGTTGGCGACGACGGCCGTCTCAGGCCTCCTCGTCACGGGCACGCGCACGCTCGGCTCGGCCGCGTCCGGGGACTACGAGTCGGCTGTCCTCCGCGACGCCGACGGCGTCGAGACGGCCATCCGCCGTCCGCGCAACCAGCGTGCCGAGGCCCGGCAGTCGGCCGACCTCGTCGCGATCCGTGCGCTGAGCGCCGGGATCCGCACGCGCCTCCCCTTCGCCGTGGCCGAGTACCGCGGACAGGCGCCGATCGGATCGACCCGCGCCATCGTCACGACCTACCTGCCGGGTTCCCACCCGACCATGAAGGCGCTCGTCGAGCGGCCCGAGCTCGCCACGAGTGTCGGCCGTGCCGTCGCGGCGATCCACCAGCTGCCGACGAGCTTCGTCACCGACGCCGGCCTGCCGTCCCTCACACCGTTCGAGGTGCTCCGCTCCGCCGTCTCCGTGATGGACCGCGCCGTCGCCACGAAGCTCGTGCCCGCCGCGCTCAAGGAACGGTGGGAGGGTGCCGCGCGCGACCAGCAGCTGTGGCAGTTCACGCCGACGGTGGTGCACGGCTCCCTCGGCACCGAGACGATCCTGGTCGAGGGCGACGCGGTCTCCGGGGTCATCGACTGGGGCGAGCTGCGGCTCGGCGACCCGGCGAAGGACCTCGCGTGGGTCCTCTCCGGCAGGAAGGGCGCGTTCGACACCGTCCTCAGCGCGTACGAGGCGAACGGCGGCGGTCGTGACCGCCAGCTCGCGCAGCGAGCTCGGGTCCACCACGAGCTCGAGACGGCACAGTGGCTGCTGCACGGTGTGCAGGCGAAGAGCACCGAGGTCGTCGACGACGCGGTCGCGATGATGCACCGGCTGGTCGACGCGGTGCAGACGCCGAGCGCGGCACCGCTGCAGTCGGTCTCCCCCGAGACGATGGAGATCGGCGAGGTCGAGCAGCTGCTGTCGTCGACCGAACGTCGACACGGCTGAGCGCGCGCGTCACGTCGCGCTGACGGTCGACGGCCTGGCGCGTCCCGCTGAGAGGCAGCGCGAAGCGCTGCGCGGGACGCGCCGATCGAGCCTGCGAGGGAGGTCGGCGCGGGCCCGCCTCGCCGGTCCCGGCCGGCAGACGGGCGCGACCGGCAGACGGGCGCGACCGGCTGACGGGCGCCGCCGACGGACGGTCGCGGCCGGCTGACGGTCGCGTCGTCAGCCGATCGCGTCGCGCCACGCCTGCTCGAGCCCGGCGCGGTCGAGGAGTTCGGTCGGACGCACCTCGAGGTCGTCGGCGACGAAGTAGAACACCGCGTCGACCTCGTCGACGGGTCGCCCGGTGAACTCGGCGTACGCCACCCGGTACAGGGCGAGCTGCAGCTGGCGCTTCGCCAGGTCGTCGTTGCCCGTCGGTGCCTTGCCCGTCTTCCAGTCGACGACCTCGGCCCGGCCGTCGATCTCGTAGACGGCGTCGAGCTTGCAGACGACGCTGTGGCCGAGGAACGGGATGTGGATCTCGCGCTCGACCTCGATCGGGGTGAGCCCCGCCCAGCGTGACCGGGCGAAGGTGGCCTGGAAGTCGGCCAGTCGGCGGGCATCGTCGTCGGTCACGATCGGCTCGGCGGAGGCGTCGACCACGTCCTCGGGGTCGAGGTCGAGCTCGCCGTCCCAGGCGTCGAGCGTCTCGAGCGAGCCGCCGCTCCGGGCGCGCTGCTCGACCCACTGGTGGAACAGCGTGCCGAGGCGCGTCGCCCGGTACGGCCGCTCCGGCATCGGTCGGCGGAGTCGTTCGGCGACGGTGTCGGGCGCCGAGAGGTAGTCCTTGAAGCCCGACGCCGGCACCCGGTGCGGCACCACCACCGCGTGCCGAGCGGAACGGTTCGCGGTGCGTTCGGCGAGCAGCAGGTCGATGTCCGCGGCGAACCGTCCGGACGCGCCGGGGTTCGCGTTCCGGACGCGGTCGGCGGCAGCGACGACCCGCGCGGCCCGCTGCCCGAACGGCACGTGCGGCCAGGACTGCGTCGCCCCGGCGTCGCCGAGGGGGTTCTCCTCGTGCTCGGTCGTCTCGGGCACGGCGGCGCCGTCGACCACGCCCGCCTCGACCAGGTCGTGCAGGTACCGGCTCGGCTCGGTCGGCCGGACACCGCCCGCCCAGAACGACCCGGTGACGAGCAGATCGTGCTTCGCGCGGGTCAGGGCGACGTAGGTCAGACGACGTTCCTCGTCCTCGTTGCGGGCCTTGACCTGCTCCTTGTAGGCGTCGATCGCGAGGGTGACGTCCTTCTGCGCGTCGTGACCACGCCAGTCCAGGCGCGGGAGCTCGTCGGCGTCGCCCCGGAACTCGTAGGGCAGGCGACCGAAGCCGATCCAGCCCGAAGAGCCCTCCTGCGGACGTGCCGGCAGCCCGCCCTCGACCATCCGGGGCACCGCCACGGCGTCCCACTCGAGCCCCTTCGACCCGTGGATCGTCAGGATCTGCACCGTGCCGGCCTCGGGTTCCTCGGACCGTGGCCCCATGTCGTCCCGTCGCGCGGCGGCGTCGATCCACCCGAGGAACGCGCCGAGGTCGGCACGGTCGTCGGTCGTCACGAAGCCGGCGAGCTCGTCGATGAAGGCGTCGAGGAAGGCACCGCTTCCCTGTTCGTGCGCCGCGACCTCGATGTCGAGCCGCATCTCCTGGACGACCAGCGTGACGAAGTCGACCAGGTCTCCGCCGGCCCGTGACCGCAGGGCGGCGAGTTGCTTCCCGAGCTCGCGCATCCGACGGCGTCCGACGTCGCTGATGTCGGCGAGGGCGCCGTGCTCGTCCGGGGCGGTGGCGACGAAGTCGAGCGCGTCGACGATCGAGCCGTGCTCCCCCGCTGCGACCGATGCCCGGAACGCCGCGGTCAGGTCGTCGTCCAACCGCTGCTGGGTGTGGTCGCGTCCGAACAGCCACCGTGCGAGGGCGTGCAGGGCGGCGATGTCCGCGGCACCGATCCGCCACCGGGCACCGGCGAGCACGCGGATGAGGTCGTTGCCGGCGGCCGGGTCGTGCAGCACGCGGAGGCACGCCACGAGGTCGACGATCTCCGGACGCTGCAGCAGCCCGCCCGTCCCGAGCACGTGGTAGGGCACGCGGTGGTCGCCGAGCGCGCCGGTGAAGGCGGCGAGGTCCTTCCGGGAACGCAGGAGCAGGGCCATCGAGCCCTTCGGGTCCGCGGCGCGACGGTCGGCGAACCACCGGGCGACGGCGGCGGCTTCCTCGGGGAGGGTCTCGGGGAACACCGCGTGCACCGTGCCGGCGTCGGCGCCGGGCCGCGGTTCGAGCCGTTCGACGTCGACCTCGGACGCCTCGGACAACGGCGCGACGACGGCGTTCGCCCCGGCGAGGACGTCGACCGGGTTCCGCCAGCTCCTCGAGAGGGCGAAGGTGACGGGGCGCTCACCACCGGCGCTGTCGTCGGCGAAGTCCCGCGGGAAGCGCGCCAGGTTCGCCGCGCTCGCACCACGGAACCCGTAGATGGACTGGTGCGGGTCCCCCACCGCCATCACCGGGTGCCCCCGGAACAGCCGGGCGAGGAACCGGGTCTGCACGACCGAGGTGTCCTGGTACTCGTCGAGGAGGACGACCCCGTACCGCTGGCGCAGGTCGGTGACCACCCGCGGCGCGGACTCGGCTGCGGCCAGCGCGAGGGCGATCTGGTCGGAGAACTCCACGAAGCCGCGGTCCACCTTCTGCCGGCGGAACTCCTCGACCAGGTCCACCAGCGGTTCGAGCGCGCCGATCGCGGCGACGGCGTCGGTGATCGCCTTGTACGGCGCACCGCGGTTGTTGCCCGGCAGCTCGAGGAGCCCGGCGAACTCGATCGCGAACCGCCGCAGCCGTTCGGGTTCGACGAGGTGCTCGGACACGGCTCCGGCGAGCGCCACGACCGCCGCGGTGACGGTGTCGACGTCGCGGTCGAGTCCGGCCAGCCGGTCGTCCCGCGCCGCGACGACGACCCGCCGCGCGAGCTGCCAGGCGGACGGCTCGGTGAGGACCTGGGACTCGCCGTCGCGTCCGACGAGCAGGGCGTTCTCGCGGAAGACCGAGTTCGCGAACGCGTTGTAGGTCGACACCGTCGGCGCCTCGAACGCGTCGCCGGCGTCGAGCAGTCCGACGTCCTCGAGTGCGCGGATCCGGTCGTTGATCCGGACCGAGAGTTCGCCGGCGGCCTTGCGGGTGAAGGTGAGGCCGAGGATCCCGTCGGGGCGAACCATCCCGTTCGCGAGCAGCCAGACGACGCGGGACGCCATCGTCTCGGTCTTCCCGCTGCCGGCCCCGGCCACGACGAGGGCCGGGGTGAGCGGCGACTCGATGACGGCGCGCTGCTGCGGTGTCGGCCGGGGTCGACCGAGGGCATCGGCGATCGTGTCCGCGTCGTGGCGAGGGGCATCGACCAGGACGTCGTCGGACGGCTGCAGCACCTGTTCCCCGGTCACCAGGTCACCTCTCCCACGACGTGGATCCGGCACTCGACGCCCGTGCGGGCCTTCTCGCAGTGGTCGTCGACGTTCGCCAGGAACGTCCGGCCGGCCATGCCCGTCGCGACGGTGTGCAGGCGCTGCCGGTAGGCGGCGCGAGCGTCGTCGTCGAAGGCCTGCTGCGTCCGCTCGGAGTAGGCGTGGCCACCGCGGGGGTTCTGCACGAAGACGAGCCGGGCATCGGCCATCTCGGAGCCGGCCGGGACGCCGTCCACAGCGCCGTCCTCGACCGCGAGCTGGTACGCGCCGAGCTGCGGATGCTCGGGCATGTCGCTCTTCTCGCTCGGCATCGATCGTCCGGTCTTCAGGTCGACCACGCTGACCCGGCCGTCGGGGTCGACCTCGATCCGGTCGATGCTGCCGCGCATCCGGGCCGGCCCGGTCACGAGCGCGAACGAGGTCTCCGCGCCGAGCAGTCGTCGACCGGCGCTCGCGAAGGTCCGGAGGTAGTCGCTGAGCCCCTCGATCATCCGCCGGGTGCGGGCGCGCTCGCGGTCGGCGACCCACGGCGACTCGAAGGTCAGCTCGTCCCAGCGCCCCTCGACGTGCTGCCAGAGCGACTCGACGTCGACCTCGGTCGCGTGCTCCATCGCCGCGTGCACGATCGTCCCGATGCCCATCGCGGGGCTCGGGGCGCTGCCGCCGAAGGTCTGCACGAACCAGTGGACGGGGCACTCCTCGTAGGTGCCGATGCGGGACGGGGACACCGACACCGTGGGGGGCACGGGTTCCCCGCCGTCCTCCGCCGGCTCCGGAGCCGCGGCGAGGTCGACGAGGGGGTCCTCGGTCGACGGCGCGGCCAGCCCGTACCAGTCGTCCGGCGACGCCCCGGGCACCTCGGCCTCGGCGAGGCGTGCGAGGGCGGACGCTGCCTCGTGGTCCCCCGATGCCACCACGCGGCGACGCAGCGAACCGGCGAGGCCGCGGAGCGACAGCGGGTGCACGGTCGGCTGCCGGTCGGGTGGCACCGGGACGAGCCGGACGAACGGCGACGGGGCCTCGTCGTCGTTCGCGACCGTGCCGATGACGACCTGGGTGGTCGCCCGGGACACCGCACGGGCGAACAGCCGGAGCTCGTCCGCGATGACGGCGGCGCGGTCGTCGATCGTCGTCTGGTCGATCCCGGCGGCGGCTCGGACGAGCCCGTCCGGGTCGAGCAGGCTGCCCCGGACCCGGGTGTTCGGCCAGACCCCGTCCTGCAGCCCGAGCACCACGACGACGTCGCACTCGAGTCCGATCGTGGCCGAGGGGGTGAGCACGCGCACCCGTCCGGCCGTGCGGTCCGGGCCGATGGAGTCCTCGGGCAGGTCGGCGCCGAGCAGGTCGTCGACGAACACCCGGGCGGGGGCGTCCGGCGTGCGTTCGACGAACCGCTTCGCGGCGGTGAACAGCCCGACCACGGCGTCGAGGTGCCGGTCGGCCTCGGCGGCGCCGACGCCCCCGGCCGCGGACTGCCCGCCCCACGTGCCCGCGAGGCCGCTGCGCTCCCAGAGGCCCCAGAGGATCTCCTCGATGCTGGCACCGGCGTCGGCGTCCGTGCGGGCCTGCACGAGGCTGCGCGCCAGTCGTGTCGCCCGGCGCGCGAAGCCGGCGTCGACCGTGGCGAGTCGTTCCGGTGCCCCGAGCGCGTCCACCAGGAGCTCGTCGGCCGTCCGGGTCCCGCCGCCGGCGAGTTCCTCCCGACGCAGGGCGAGCCGGAGCCGCCGCATCGCGAGGGTGTCGAGGCCGCCCAGCGGGCCGGTCGCGAACGAGGTCGCGAGCACGGCGTCGAGCGGCAGCACCCCGAGGGAGACCGCCGCCGCGTCGAGCAGCGCACGGGCGGCGGTGTCGTCCCGGGGCCGGACGGGCGCGGCGCCGGCGGTCGCGGGGACCTCGGCGACGGACAGCGCACGGACGAGTTCGGGGATCGCGGCACCGCTGCGCGTGACGACGGCCATCCGGTGCCACGGCACACCGTCGAGCAGGCGGTGTTCGCGCAGGCGACGGGCGACCGCCACGATCAGCGCGGCGCGGCTCGCACCCTCGAGGTGCAGGACCGCGTCGGACCGCGCGTCGACCGTGGTCGCCGTGGCGGTCCGCTGACGACCCGCTGCGGCGGCACCGATGCGCCCGGTGATGCCGGAGACGAGCGCGCGGATGGGCGCAGCGTGCCGGTGCACCGTCGTGAGCACGAGTTCGTCCACCCGGTCGACACCGAGCCGCACGGCCAACCGGCCGAGGACGTCCGGCTCGGCGCCGCGGAACGCCGAGGCCGCGATGTCCGGGTCGCCGAACGCCACGAGCTGCACGCCGGACCGGGCGAGGGCCCCGAGCAGGGCGATCTCCCCCTCCACCAGCTCCTGCGTGTCGTCGACCACGACGAGCCGGAGCGCGGCGACGCTCGCGGGCACCTGGCCGCGCAGGACCGCGGCCGTGGCGTAGGCGACGAGTTCGGCGGCGTCGAGGCTGGTGGAGCGGAACGAGGTCACGGCCGCGCGGTACTCGTCGACGAAGTCCCCGACGGCTCGCCACTCCGGCCGGCCGGTGTCGTCCCCGAGCTCGCGCATGTCCTCCGGTTCGACCCCCGCGGCGACGGCGCGCATCATGACGTCACGGAGCGCGGTGCGGAACCCGGCGCGCTCCCGGACGACCTCGGTGATCGGCGCCGGCCAGTCCGGGCCGGTGCCGTCGAGTTCGTGGCCCTCGAGCAGGTCGGCGATGATGCGGTCCTGCTCGCCACCGGTGAGTAGCGTCGGGGCCTCCTGCCCCTGCACGGCGGCGGCGTGGGCGACGATCTGGAACGCGAGGGAGTTCACGGTCCGGGCGAGCGCCCCCGGCATCACGCGTTCCACGGAGGACGCCAGGCGGTCCCGGAGCGCCGTCGCGGCGGAGCGGGCGGACGTCAGCGCGAGGACCGTGGCATGGCCGTCGGGCGAGATCGCGTCGGCGCGGGTGAGCCGCAGGGCGACGAGTCGGGCGAGCGTCGTGGTCTTGCCGGTGCCCGGAGCACCGATGACGGCAGCGTGCCGGTCGTCCGGCAGGGCGAGCACCGCGGCCTGGGAGGGGTCGGCCGCCAGCGCGACGCCGACTGCCTCGGGGGCGGGCGTCAGGGTCGTCTGGGGCACCCTCGTACGGTAACCGCCGCGACCGACACCGGGCGGCAGCCACGACCAGTGCGCCTGCGGCGAACGTCCGATGTCCCCGTGGGCGGCTCGGATACGCTGTGCTCGTGGACATCAAGATCGGCATCACCAACAGCCCGCGTGAGATCGCGTTCGAGACCGCCCAGACCGCGGACGAGATCGAGAAGGCCGTGTCGGAGGCCCTCGACGCGAAGTCGACGCACCTCGCACTCCAGGACGAGAAGGGCCGTCGGTTCATCGTCCCCGTCGCCTCGCTCGCGTACGTCGAGGTCGGCGCGGAAGAGGCCCGTCGCATCGGCTTCGTCGCCTGACGACGTGGAACTGCTCTTCGCGGTCCTCGGCGGCCTGATCGTCGGGGCCGTCGCGCACGTCGTCGTGCCCTGGCGCTCCAGCCGCGGCTCCCTGCTCGGACCGGCGGTCGGCGGCATCGTCGCGGCCGTCCTGTGGGAAGCGCTGACCTGGATCGGCTGGCAGTACGACGCGACCTGGATCTGGGTCGTCACCCTGGTCGGCGCGGGCGTGGTCGCCCTGGTCGCGGAGTGGGTGCTCGGCAAGCGCCGCACGGCGGCCGACGCGGCCTTCTACGAGCAGGTCAAGGCCCAGGGCGCCTGACGGTCAGTCGGCCCACTCGCCGAGCGTGAACTGGTGGGTGTTCGCCGTCAGGAGCACCACGCCGACGACGAGCACGCCCGTGGTCACCCAGCGCCCGACGGTGTGCCGCTGTGACGCCGCGCCCAACGCGATCCAGATCGGGAAGAGCGTCAGCGTGTTCCGTGCCAGCGACACGTAGGTCGAGCTCGTCATGAGCGACACCGCGGTGAGCCCGAGCAGCGTGGCCTCGGCCCAGCGCCGCCGGACCGCGAAGTACGCCACCGCCGCGAGCAGCAGCGCGGCGAAGACGATGTCGAGCAGGAACTGCGGTCGGGCCGACAGGAGCGGGTGGTGCAGCACGTTCTGCACCGTCGCCGCGAAGGTCGTCCACGGCGCCGACGTCGACCGCGCCCACCCCTCGCGCTGTGCGGTGTTCCACGCGGCGGGGTCGCCCGTCAGGACCCACAGCGACACCATGTAGCCGAGGAACCCGAGGACCCCCGTCGCCAGCCCGAGCACCGGCCAGGCGACGACCCGCCGTCCGGCCGCCCGACGACGGACGACGTACAGGACGAGGAGCGCGGCGAGCAGGAACAGCCCGTTCGGCCGGATCGTCCCGGCGACCGCGGTCACGAGCCCCGCCGCGAGCCAGCGGTCGCGCACCGCCAGGTACCACGCCCCGATCGCCGCCGCCGCGAAGGACGACTCGGCGTAGGACGCGTGCAGGAACACCGCGTACGGACCGACCACGAACAGCAGCGTCGCGACGAACGCGGCCCGCCGACCGACGGTCACCTCGGCGAGCCGCCAGAGCAGCACCGCCGCCACCAGGCCTCCGAGTGCCGCGACGAGCACGAGCGCCGTCGGGACTGCGTCGGCGCCGACCCCGACGGTCCGGAGCACCGCTGCGACGGCCCGGGCTGCCATCGGGTACCCCGGGAAGAACGCGACGTCGGTGGACCCTGCGGCGTAGCCGTCCGAGGCGATCGCGGCGTAGTGCGACGAGTCCCACCGTGCCAGGAGGTCGGCGAACGGACGGCCGCCGAGGAGGGACCCCGTCGCGGCCCACTGGGACACGAGGGCGATCGTCGTCACGAGGACGCGTGACGCGACCCACAGCGCAGCACCGCCGAGCACGGCAGGACCCCACGGGACCGCGTCGAACCCGCGTCCGGCCGTCCGCCGGTGCGCTCCTCCCGAGCGCATCAGGCGGTCAGGCCCAGGGCGTCCATCCGACGGGTGTGTGCGGCGATGAGCTCGGTCCAGACCGGCTCGAGGCGCTCCTGGTCCTCACGCGCGTGGGAGGCGAGCGCCGACCGGGCGACGAGCAACGTGTCCCCGACGAGCCGTCGGCCCCACATCGCCAGGCGCGACCCGACGGACGGGTCCTCGGCGATGCGCGCGGAGAGCTCCTCGACGACGGCGGCTTCCTCGCGCGCGTCGAACACGGTCTTCAGGCGCTGCCGGACCTCGGCGGGCAGCGACCGGAGCAGCGAGCCGAACAGGTCGTTGAGGATCCCGGCGGTCACGTAACCGGTGAGCATCGACTCGTACCAGTCCGCACCGCTCGTGCGCTCGAGGAACAGGTCGATCGCCTCGCGGTGGGGCGCCATCAGCGCGGCCGGGTCACCGCCGGTGCGTTCGATCTCGGCGACGATCGTCCGGTGTCGCTCGAGCGCGGTCGTCGCCAGCACACCGGTGACGAGGCGTCCGGACAGGGTGGGGGCACCGGCTCCGGCACGGCCCATCGTCTCGTAGAGCGACAGCTCGAGGTACGCAGCCTGGCCGAGGTAGACGTCGAGCTCGGGGCTGACGTCGTCCAGCTGCAGGCGTTCCACGGGCGACGCGTTCCGCGGGTTCCGCGACGCGAGCCACGCGGACGCGAGCTCCGCCGCGCGCTTCCGGTTCCACCACGACACCACCCGACGAGCATAGCGGGAAGGACCCCGCACCCCCGCCCGACCGGCCCGCCGGTAGACTGGTCGGGACTTCCACCAGAACTAAGGTGATTCTTTGACTTTCGCAGACCTCTCCATCGAGCAGGACATCGTCGACGCGCTCGCGACGAAGGGCATCCTCGAGCCCTTCCCGATCCAGCAGCAGACGATCCCGCTCGCCCTCACCGGCCAGGACATCATCGGCCAGGCCAAGACGGGTACCGGCAAGACCTTCGGCTTCGGCCTCCCCCTGATCCAGCGACTCGGCGCCGACCCGGCACCCGGTGTGAAGGCCCTCGTGGTCGTCCCCACCCGTGAGCTCGCGGTCCAGGTCACCGAGGACCTCGAGCTCGCCACGTCGAACCGCCCGACGACCATCGTGTCGATCTACGGCGGCAAGGCGTACGAGGGCCAGATCGAGCAGCTCAAGGCCGGTGCCCAGATCGTCGTCGGCACGCCCGGTCGCCTCATCGACCTGCAGCGCCAGCGGCTCCTCGACCTGTCCCACGTGCAGGAGGTCGTGCTCGACGAGGCCGACCGCATGCTCGACCTGGGCTTCCTCTCGGACATCGAGCGCATCTTCCAGGCCATCCCCGAGGTGCGGCACACCATGCTGTTCTCGGCCACGATGCCCGCGCCGATCGTCGCGCTCGCCCGCCGGTTCATGAGCCGCCCGGTGCACATCCGCGCGACCGACCCGGACGAGGGCCTCATGCAGGCCAACATCAAGCACGTCATCTACCGGGCGCACTCGCTCGACAAGGACGAGGTCATCGCCCGCATCCTGCAGGCCGAGGGTCGCGGCAAGACCGTGATCTTCACCCGCACGAAGCGCGCGGCGGCGAAGCTCGTCGAGGAACTGAAGGACCGCGGCTTCAACGCCGCAGCGGTCCACGGCGACCTCAACCAGGAGCAGCGCGAGCGCGCGATGGCCGCCTTCAAGGCCGGCAAGCGCGACGTGCTCATCGCGACCGACGTCGCGGCTCGCGGCATCGACGTGGACGACGTGACGCACGTCATCAACCACACGATCCCGGACGACCCGGACACGTACCTGCACCGCGCCGGCCGCACCGGCCGTGCCGGCAAGACGGGCATCGCGGTCACGTTCGTCGACTGGGACGACCTGCACAAGTGGACGCTGATCGACAAGGCCCTCGAGTTCGGCATCCCCGAGCCCGTCGAGACCTACTCGTCGTCGCCCCACCTGTTCGAGGAACTCGACATCCCGAAGGGCACCAAGGGCCGTCTCCCCGGTGCGTCCGCGCACGCGGCCTCGGCCGGTGGCCCCGCCGACAGGAAGACGAGCGACCGTCCGCGCAGCGGCTCACGTCCGCCCCGCACCCGCACCCGGTCTGGAGGCACGGACCAGCCCGCCTCGCAGGCCCCGGCCTCCGAGTCGGCGGCTCCGCAGTCGGCGGGTGCCGAGGGCACTGAGGCCGCGTCCGGCGACGGTGCGGCGAAGCGTCGTCGGCGTCGCCGTCGTCGCGGTGCCGGCACCGGGTCGTCCGAGGCGACCGCCTCGGCACCGCAGGGCACCTCGGACGGCGAGTAGCGCCTCCAGGCCGAAGGGTCCGTCGCTGACGCGACGGGCCCTTCGTCGTCCCCGCTCCGCGAGCCGCGCTTGCCCGAGACTCGGCCTGGGCGACAGTTCTCGCGCGGCCGACCGCAGGATCTGTCGCTGAGCGCGAGTCTCGGCCGCGCGGCGGCGAGACTCGGGTCAGGTGAGGCGCGAGCCGGTGCCGACGACGGGCGCACTGCCGGTCGCCTCGGCGAGGATGGCGTCGAACGCGACGCGGGCCGTGCGGTGCTCGCCGAGCCGGTTCGGCTTGCCGGTGCCGTGGTAGTCGCTGGAACCGGTGACGAACAGGTCGTAGCGCGCTGCCCAGTCGAGCAGGGTGCGCTTGCCGTGGGCGAGGTTCTCGCGGTGGTCGACCTCGAGGCCGCCGAGTCCGGCCTCGACGAGTTCGCGGAGCATCGGCTCGTCGATCACGATGCCGCGCGAGGACGCCGCCGGGTGCGCGATCACCGGGACGCCGCCGGCCTGACGGATGAGTTCGACGCCCCGGAGCGGGGTCGGTGCCTCGTGCGGTTCGTAGTACCCGGAGGCCGGGTGCAGGATGCCGCGGAACGCCGCACTGCGGTCGGACTCGAGGCCTCGGGCGACGAGCGCGTCGGCGATGTGCGGACGACCGATCGTCGCGCCCTCGCTGGCCTGGGCGATGACGTCGTCCCACGTGATCGGGTGGTCGCGGCCGATGCGCTCCACCATGCGCCGGGCGCGGGACAGCCGGCCGTCGCGGATGCGCTCGGTCTCCGCGACGAGGCCCGGGTGCTCGGGATCGACGAGGTAGCCGAGGACGTGCACGCTGCGGTACCCGACGCGGGTGCTGAGTTCGAGCCCGGGGAGGAGCGTCAGCGGCAGGTCTCGGGCGGTCGCGATCGCCTCGGTCCACCCCGCGGTCGTGTCGTGGTCGGTCAGCGCGACGGCGTCCAGTCCGGCGGCTGCTGCCGCCCGGACGAGGTCCGCGGGTCGCTCGGTGCCGTCGGAGACGCTCGAGTGCGCGTGCAGGTCGATGAACGGATCGGGCACGTGGTCAATGCTATCCACAGGTGAGCGGGCGCACAGGCCGCGTGCCGTCGGGCGGTGCGATGATGGGGAGCATGTCCGACACCACTCCCCGCGCGACGAGCAACCGTTCCACCACTCCCGGATCCTCGACGTTCAAGGACTACATCGGTTCGCAGTGGGCCGATCGTGACCGTCCGCTGCCCGAGCCCCGCGAGCAGGCCGCCTTCGCAGCCGAGCGCCGCGCGAAGATCTCGGAGCTGCACCCGGGTCGCACCATCGTCGTGCCGGCCGGCCAGGCGAAGGTCCGCTCGAACGACTGCGACTACCCGTTCCGCCCGCACTCCACCTTCGCGCACCTCACCGGCTGGGGCACCGACACGGTCGTCGGCTCCGTGCTCGTGATGACGCCGAACGGCTCCGGGCACGACGCCACGCTGTACTTCCGCGCCACCGCCGGCCGCGACTCCGAGGAGTTCTACGCCAACCCCGAGATCGGCGAGTTCTGGGTCGGCCCGCGTCCCTCCCTCGACGAGGTCGCTGCGGACCTCGGGCTCGCGACGGCCGACCTCGGCACGTTCGACACCGTGACCGCCGGGCTCGACGCCTCGGCGCTGCTGGTCCGTGACGCCGACACCGACCTCACCCGGACGCTCGACGAGCGGATCGGCAGCGCCGTCGGCGGCGCTGCCGAGACCGACGGCGTGCCCGCGACCGACGACGCCCTCGCCCGCGACCTCTCCGAGCTCCGCCTGGTGAAGGACGCGTACGAGGTCAACGAGCTCCGCAAGGCCGTGAACGCCACCAAGGCCGGGTTCGACGACGTCATCGCCGACTTCGACGCCGTGCTGGCGCACCCCCGCGGCGAGCGCATCGTCGAGGGCACGTTCAACCGCCGTGCCCGCGCCGACGGCAACACCGTGGGCTACGACACCATCGCCGCGTCGGGCCACCACGCCTGCATCCTGCACTGGACCCGCAACGACGGTGCCGTCGAGCCGGGCGACCTGATCCTCATCGACGCCGGCGTCGAGGTCGACTCGTTCTACACGGCCGACATCACGCGCACGCTCCCGGTCAGCGGCACCTTCACCGACGTCCAGCGCCTGGTGTACGAAGCCGTGCTCGAAGCCGCCGACGCGGCCTTCGCGATCGTCAAGCCCGGCATCACCTTCCGGCAGGTGCACGCCACCGCGATGGAGGTCATCGCCCGGAAGACCGCCGAGTGGGGCTTCCTGCCCGGCACCGCCGAGGAATCGCTCCAGCAGGACAACCAGTTCCACCGCCGGTACATGGTGCACGGCACGAGCCACCACCTCGGCCTCGACGTGCACGACTGCGCGAAGGCCCGCCGCGAGATGTACATCGACGGCATCGTGCAGCCCGGCATGGTCTTCACGATCGAGCCCGGCCTGTACTTCCAGCAGGACGACCTCACCGTGCCCGAGGAGTTCCGCGGCATCGGCGTCCGGATCGAGGACGACATCCTGGTGACCGAGGACGGCGCCGAGAACCTGTCGGTCGGCATCCCCCGGACCCCCTCGGAAGTGGAGGGGTGGATCGCCCGCTCCGGCCGCTAGCCTGAGCGTGTGACGACACCGGAGGTCTCCCCCAGCCCCAGCGAGGGCGCGTTCTCGATCGACGTCGAGCACTTCGACTCCCCCGACGCCCAGCGGCTCCGTGCCGCCCAGCGCCTGGAGATCGACCGTGCGTACGGCGGCGACACCGAGCCGGGCGAGAAGCCCACGGCCGAGTCGATCGCGGTGTTCTTCCTCGCGCGCGACGAGGACGGCACCCCGCTCGGCTGCGGTGGGCTGCGCGTCGTGCAGGACGGCATCACCGAGATCAAGCGCATGTACGTCCGGCCGGAGTCCCGGGGCGCGGGTGTCGCGGCGGCCCTGCTGCGTCGGCTGGAGGAGGCCGCGCTCGACCTCGGCTCACCAGCGCTCGTGCTCGAGACGGGCAACGAGCAGAAGCGCGCGATCGGGTTCTACGAGCGCGAGGGCTTCGGCCGCATCGCCAACTTCGGCCCGTACGTCGGAGTGCCCACGTCGATCTGCTACTCGAAGGTCCTGTAACCGTCCGCCGAGGTCGCGAAAACGGCCGCTCCCAGCGATGGGAAGCGACCGTTCGTGCGACTTCGGCGGACCTGAGCGGCGCGTCGTGCGACCTCGCCGGCCGCAACCGCCGCGACCGCCGCGGGGTCAGCGGGACTCGTCGTCCTTCGACTCGTCCGAGGACGACGGCGACGACGAGGGCGTGGACCATGACGGGGTTGCGGGCGCTGACGTCGGCGTCGCCCCGGTCACCCGCTCGCCGTAGCGCGGCGGCTCGTCCGCCCGGGGCTGCGGCACGGCCGACGGCGCAGCCGGTGCCGGCGCCGTGGACGGCGTCTCCCCGTACCGGGGCCCGTCGTTCGTACCGTAGCGGGGCGTGCCCGAGGGGGCACCCGACTGCGGGGCGGGAGCCGACGTGCCGGGCTGCTGCGTGCCTCCAGGCTGCTGGTGGGGTGTGGCGTGCCCACCGTACGGCGACTGCTGGGGCGGCACCTGACCACCCGCCGAGCCAGGACCGGGCCGCCACGGCTGCTGCCCGTGCAGCCCGGGACCACCGGCGCCCGGGCCGCTCTGCGGTCCCGGAGCACCCGGGGTCCCGGGGTTCCAGTGGGTGGCGGGGGCGAGCCCGGCCTCCCCGAGGATGCGACGGGCCTGGCCGACGAGCTGCGGCTCGACGACTATCTGGTAGTTCGTGGCGAGCACCTGGTGCACGCTCGTGAAGTCCCGCTGCCGCTTCGTGATGGCGAACGAGACGATGCCGTAGAGCATGCCGAACGCGGCGCCGATGATGGCGGCGGCGAGGATGAGCCCGCCGGCGCTCGGTGAGAACAGGGTGAGCACGATGCCGAAGAAGATGCCGAGCCAGAGCCCGGACAGGGCACCGGCGATGGCGGCGCGGCCGTAGGTCATCTTGCCCGTGACCCGTTCGACGGTCTTGAGGTCGTTGCCGACGATCGAGAGCTGGTTGACGGGGAAGTCGGCCTCGGCGAGCTTCGCCACGACGCGTTGGGCGTCGGGGTAGCTGTCGTAGGTGCCGAGGACGTCGCCCTTGGGCAGCGTCGGGAAGGCCTGGGCGGTCCTGCCGGCGAAGGGGCTCTGATTGCTCACCCAGCCATCATTCACCGAACACCTTGCAATCGCACGTGCGCCCACAGGGAAGAACCCCCATGCACAGCGACTACGCTGGGTCGGGTGAGCGCCACGAAGGTCTTCGTCGCCCGCCTCGCCGGGTGCTCCGTCTTCGACCCCGCGGGCGACCGCGTCGGCAGGGTGCGCGACGTCCTCGTCGTGTACCGCCGCGTCGACGCCCCGCACGTCGTCGGACTCATCGTCGAGGTCCCGGGCAAACGACGGATCTTCGTGAGCATCGGCCGGATCACCTCGATCGGTGCCGGGCAGGTCATCACGACGGGCCTCGTCAACATGCGCCGCTTCGAGCAGCGCGGCGGCGAGGTGCGCGTGATCGCCGAGATGCTCGGCCGCAAGGTCCTCATCAAGAAGGAGCGCATCCGCGCCACCATCGAGGACGTCGCGATCGAGGACCGCGGGCAGGGCGACTGGGAGGTCTCGCAGCTCTTCCTCCGCAAGCCGAAGACCACGCCGTCGCCGTTCGGCAAGGGCCCGACGACCTTCGCGACCTGGAACGAGGTCACCGAGGACGAACTCCCCGGCGAGGCCCAGTCCGCCGAGCACGTCATCGCGGCGTACTCCGACCTGCTGCCCGCCGACCTCGCGTCGACGCTGCTCGACCTGCCCGAGGAACGCCGGTTCGAGGTCGCCGAGGAGCTGCCGGACGACCGCCTCGCCGACGTGCTCGAGGAGATGCCCGACCAGGAACGGATCGAGATCCTCACCCGGCTCACCGACTCGCGCGCCGCCGACGTCCTCGACCACATGCAGCCCGACGACGCGGCCGACGTCCTCGCGCAGTTCTCCGACGAGCGCAGTGAGGCCCTCCTCCAGCTCATGGAGCCCGAGGAGGCGCAGGACGTGCGGATGCTCCTCGAGTACGAGCCGGACACCGCCGGCGGGCTCATGACGACCGAGCCGGTGATCGTCTCCGCCGACGCCACCGTCGCCGAGGGACTCGCACTGGTCCGCCGCCACGAACTCGCACCGGTGCTCGGTGCCGCCGTCTGCGTCACGCTGCCGCCGTACGAGCCGCCGACCGGTCGGTTCCTCGGCCTCGTGCACTTCCAGCGGATGCTGCGGTACCCGCCGAACGAACGGCTCGGCACCCTCATCGACCAGCAGACCGAACCGGTCCGGGTCGATGCGAGCGCCGCCGAGGTCACCCGGATCATGGCGACCTACAACCTGTTGTCCGTCCCCGTGGTCGACGACGCCCACCGACTCGTCGGGGTGGTGACGATCGACGATGTCCTCGACCACGTCCTGCCGGACGACTGGCGAAGTCAGGGCGAGGGGGAACCCTCACCGCTCCCACGCCAACGCCCGCGCAAGACGCCCGTGACGACGGGAAGGAGGACCACCCGTGGCCCGAACGGATGAGAACCGCCAGGAGCGGCTCGAGCGTCAGGAACGTCTCGACTCGCCCAAGGGCATGCGCACGCGCGTGCTCCCGACCCGCCGCAGGTCCGGCCGCGGTGACACCTTCGGCCGTGCCACCGAGGGCATCGCCCGCGCCATGGGCACCCCGTGGTTCCTCGTCGGCCTGACCCTGTTCTGCGTCGTCTGGATGGGCTACAACACGCTCGCCCCGAAGTCGTGGCAGTTCGACTCGGCGGCGATCGGCTTCACGGCCCTGACCCTCGTGCTCTCCCTGCAGGCGTCGTACGCGGCCCCGCTGATCCTGCTCGCCCAGAACCGGCAGGACGACCGCGACCGCGTGCAGTTCGAGCAGGACCGTCAGCGTGCCGAGCGGAACCTGGCGGACACCGAGTACCTGGCGCGCGAGGTCGTGGCCCTGCGGCTCGCGATGCGCGACATGGCGTCGAAGGACTTCATCCGCGCCGAGATCCGGTCGCTGCTCGAGGAGCTGGACCGTCGCGACACGGAGGACGCCGGCTTCGCGGACGAGCCCGGCAGCACCGCCCGTGGCTGAGGCCGTCTCCCCCGACGAACGGCTCGGCTCCGCGGTCCTCGCTGCGCTCGGCCGCGTGATCGACCCCGAGATCCGCCGCCCCGTCACGGAGCTCGACATGATCCGTGGTGTCGACGTGCAGCCTGGAGGCGCGGTGCGCGTCGACCTGCAGCTCACGATCGTGGGGTGCCCCGCCGCCGACACCATCGAGCGCGACGTGCGCGCCGCCGCCGGTTCCGTGGACGGCGTGTCCGCCGTGTCGGTCGACGTGTCGGTCATGGCCCCGGCCACCCGCGCCGCGCTGACCGAACGGCTCCGTGCCGGTCGACCGAAGGGCGTGCAGTTCACGCCGGACTCCCTCACCCGGGTGATCGCCGTCACGAGCGGCAAGGGCGGCGTCGGGAAGTCGACCGTCACCGCGAACCTGGCAGTCGCGCTCGCTGCGCGTGGCCAGCGGGTGGGCATCGTCGACGTCGACGTGCACGGCTTCAGCATCCCCGGGCTGATGGGGCTCACCGACGCCGCGGGCGTGGCACCGCGCCCGACGCGCGTGGACAGCATGATCCTGCCGCCGGTGGCCCACGACGTGAAGGTCGTGTCGATCGGGATGTTCGTCGACGACGCCTCGACCGCGGTGTCCTGGCGCGGGCCGATGCTGCACCGGACCGTGTCGCAGTTCCTGACCGACGTGTTCTTCGGCGACCTCGACGTGCTGCTGCTCGACCTGCCGCCGGGGACCGGTGACGTGGCGATCTCGGTCGGCCAGCTGCTCCCGCACGCCGAGGTCCTCGTCGTGACCACCCCGCAGGCGGCCGCCGCCGACGTGGCCGAGCGGAGCGGGATCGTCGCGCGGCAGACCGGGCAGCGGGTCATCGGTGTCATCGAGAACATGGCGGGCCTCGTGCAGCCCGACGGCAGCGTCCTGCACCTGTTCGGCGAGGGCGGCGGTGCGGAGACCGCTCGGCGGCTGTCCCGCGTCCAGGACTCCCCCGTGCCGGTACTCGGCAGCGTGCCGTTGTCCGTGCCGCTCAGAGAGGGCGGGGACACCGGCCTGCCGGTCGTGCTCGGCGCGCCGGAGGACCCCGCCGCCGTGGCACTCGCCGCGATCGCCGACGGCATCACGACGATGGGGCGCGGGCTGGCCGGACGGAAGCTGGGCTTGTCGCTGTCCTAGGCTCGAACGCATGAGCACGGATCACGTCGACGTCGACTGGGAGCAGGCCCGCGACACCAACCGCGCCAACTGGGACGACCGCGTGCCGATCCACGAGGGTGCCTACGAGATCGACGAGCTGTCCGACCCCGAGCACCGCTCGACCGTCGTCCGCGACGACCTCCCCGCGCTGGCACCCTGGCTGCCGTCGGGCTCTCTGCACGGCCTCGACGTCTGCCACCTGCAGTGTCACATCGGAACCGACACCGTGTCCCTCGCCCGCGAGGGCGCCCGGGTCACCGGCGTCGACTTCTCCCCCGCTGCGCTCGCCTCCGCCGCCGGACTCGCTTCGCGGCTCGATCTCGACATCACCTGGGTCGAGACCGACGTCCTCGACGCCCGAGCCGCGGTCGTGGGGGACTTCGACGTGGTCTACACGAGCATCGGCACCATCTGCTGGCTCGCGGATCTCGACCGGTGGGCCGCACAGGTCACCGCGCTGCTCCGACCGGGCGGGGTGTTCTTCATCCGCGACGGCCATCCGGCGTTGTACGCGCTCGACGAGTCCGCCGACGGGCTCGTCACCCGGTACCGCTACTTCCCCGACGGCACCGCGCAGCAGTGGGACGATGCCGGGACGTACGCGGGCGACGGGACCGTGGCGAACACCCGGACGTACGAGTGGCCGCACCCGCTCTCCGAGATCGTGAACGCGCTCCTCGGCGCCGGGCTGCGTCTCCGCCGACTGGACGAGGGCACGACGCTCCCGTGGCGCTTCAGTCCGCGGATGGAGGACACCGGGGACGGCTCCTGGGCCTGGCCCGTCGCGGATCGGGACCGGTTGCCGACCACGTTCACGGTCGTCGCGACGAAGGACTGATCCCGCAGCTGTACGTCCTTTCATGGACAGGTCGTTCCACCTGAGAGCAATATGCAGGGGTATTCCACAATGCTCCTGCGAAATCGGGTCGCAGGGGTTCCACCCGCCGGACGACGACGTCCGGCCGAGGACAGGAGAACCGTGTGAAGAACGACATCCGCGTGCGGATCGGCCTCGTGGCCGCCGCAGTGGCGACGATCGCAGGAGGATCACTCGCCACGGCACCGGCCATCGCCGCCACACCGTCGTGTGCGACCGCCTGGGCTGCCGGCACCGCCTACTCCGGCGGCGCCACCGTCAGCGAGAACGGCACGAACTACACCGCGAACTGGTGGACGCAGGGCGACGACCCCGCGACGCACTCGGGGGCGACGGGGAGCGGGCAGCCGTGGACGTCCACCGGTGCCTGCACCGGTACGGGTGGTGGCGGCACGACCACTCCGGGCGGCGGCACCACGAACCCAGGCACGGGTGGCAGTGGGGGCACCGCCAGCGGCCTGGTGTTCAGCCCGTACAAGGACGTCACCGTGAACCTCGACTGGAACACGAACGTGATGAACACCGCCGTCACCGGGACGCGCATCCCGGTCGTCGGCTCGAGCAACAGCCTCGTCTCCACACGGGAGCCCGGCCTCAAGGCG
This sequence comes from Curtobacterium sp. 1544, assembly GCF_040544915.1. Classification (NCBI taxonomy): domain Bacteria; kingdom Bacillati; phylum Actinomycetota; class Actinomycetes; order Micrococcales; family Microbacteriaceae; genus Curtobacterium; species Curtobacterium sp. 1544. The sequence continues at coordinate 949 of NZ_JBEPKX010000041.1, read as the reverse complement.
ATCACCCTCGCCTTCGCCACCGGCACCTGCGGCAGCGAGAACTGGGGCGGTGTGGCGGCGGACGCCTTCGCGAGCGCCAACATCCCGAAGCTCGACGCCGCGGGCGTGAACTACATCGTGAGCACCGGCGGCGCAGCAGGCTCGTTCAAGTGCTCCGGCACCGCGCTGCAGAGCTTCATCGCCCGGTACGCCACCCCGCACATGATCGGCGTCGACTTCGACATCGAGAGCGGGCAGTCCGCCGCCGACGTCCAGAACCTCGTGAACGCCGCAGCCCTCGCCCAGTCGAAGTACCCGGGCCTGCGCTTCTCGTTCACCCTCGCGACCCTCGCGGCCAGCGACGGGAGCTTCGGCGGGCTCAACAGCACGGGTGACGCCACGGTCAAGGCGATCAAGGCATCGTCGCTGACGAACTACACCGTCAACCTCATGACGATGGACTTCGGCCGCGCGACGACCGCGAACTGCGTGCTGTCCGGATCGACCTGCGAGATGGGCAAGTCCTCGATCCAGGCCGTGACGAACCTCGAGCACACGTACGGCATCGCGCCGTCGAAGATCGAGGTCACCCCGATGATCGGCGTGAACGACGCCTCCGACGAGGTCTTCACCCTTGCCGACGTCGACACCCTGTCCGCCTACGCCAAGGCGAACGGCCTCGCCGGTGTGCACTACTGGTCCCTCGACCGCGACACCCCGTGCTCCTCGACGACGGCGATGTCCACCTGCAGCTCGGTCCCGAGCGCACCGGCCCTCGCCTGGACGGACCGCTTCATCGCCGACCTGAAGTAGTCGCCACCACGGAATGACTGGAGGCGGGGGGGCCGCGGGGCCCCCCCCCCCCCGCCCCCCCCCGGGGGCGGGGGGGGGGGGGGGGGCGGCCGCAGCGGCCACCGGCGGAGGCGGTCGGGCCCCCCCCCGACAAACGGACCGGCGCGGCCGACCCCCC
>NZ_JBEPKX010000040.1:0-36546 GCF_040544915.1 Curtobacterium sp. 1544 | reverse complement strand
TGGCCCCCCCGCCCCCCGCCCGCCCGGCCCCCGAAAACCCAATCGCGGGGGGGCGCCGCCCCCCCCCCCCGGGGGGGGGGGGGGGGGGGGCCCCGCGGCCCCCCCGCCTCCCGTCCGTCGTCCGTCGGGTCCAGAGCGACAACCTGGGGACGCGTCAGCGATCCGGTGACAAGATGGGTCGTGACCGCAACGATCCGCGCCATCGGTACCGCCGTCCCCGCGACGACGCTCGACCAGGGCCGCGTGCGCGACCTCTTCTCCTCGCAGCCAGGCCTCGGCCGGCTCGGCAGCCGACTCGTGCCGGCGGCGTTCGACGCCTCGGCCGTGGACCACCGGCACACCGTCCTCGACGAGCTGGACTCGTCGCGCGCAGGTGGTGCCTTCCGGGACGACGACGGCACCCTGCGGTCCCCGACGACCGGGGCCCGCAACGACCGGTACCGCGAACTCGCGCCGCCGCTGTTCGTCGCCGCTGCCCGCGACGCCGTCGAGCGCGCGGGCGTGACCCCGGAACGCATCACGCACCTCGTGACGGTCTCCTGCACCGGGTTCACGCAGCCGGGCCCCGACATCGACGTCGTCGAGCAGCTCGGACTCCCGGCCGGGGTCTTCCGCCACCACATCGGGTTCATGGGGTGCTGCGCGGCCTTCCCGGCGCTGCGGATCGCCGCCGCGTTCGTCGAGGCCGACCCGGACGCGGTGGTCCTCGTCGTCTGCGCCGAGCTCTGCACGCTGCACGTCCGGGCATCGGACGACCCGGACCAGATCGTCGCGAACAGCGTCTTCGGTGACGGAGCCGCTGCTGCCGTGGTGGCGTCCGACGGCGCCGGGCTCCGGCTCGAGGGCTTCGCGACGGCCGTCGTCCCGGAAGGCGCGTCGGAGATGGCGTGGAACATCGGCGACGAGGGGTTCGAGATGGTGCTGTCCACCGCGGTCCCGAAACTCGTCGGCGCACACGTCCCCGGCGCCGTCGCACCGCTGCTCGAGCACGTGGGCCCGCCCGCGGACGTCCCGGTGTGGGCGGTCCACCCCGGTGGACGCGCCATCCTCGACCGGACGCAGGAGGCCCTCGGGCTGCCGGACGCGGCCATGGCGTCGAGCCGTCGGGTGCTCCGCGAACACGGGAACATGTCCAGCGCGACCGTGCTGTTCGTGCTGCGCGACGCCGTCGACGCCGGCCTCGAGGACGGCAGCGACGTCGTCGCCCTCGCGTTCGGTCCCGGGCTCACCGTCGAGTCGGCGCGCCTGACCGCCGTGCGGACCGAGGCCTCGCCCGCGGTCGAACCGCAGCGGGTGCCGGTCGCGACCACGGGAGCAGCGTGAGCGAGCGGGACGGAGCCGGGGCGCGCCTCCAAGCCGTTGACCTGCGCACCCGTGCGCTCGACCTGACCGAACTCATGGACGACCCCGACTGCGACCCGCGCGCCCTGGCGCGCACGTTCCGTCGCTTCGCACTCGTCAACGCCCTCGTCAGCGGCTGGCGTGCGGCGTGGCGGACGCACGTCGCTCCAGCGCTGCCGGCGAGCGGTCGCGGGCGGATCCTCGACCTCGGGTGCGGCGGCGGTGACCTCGCACGGGCACTCGTGCGGTGGGCAGCGGCGGACGGGTTCGAGGTCGAGGTCGTCGGTGCCGACCCGGACGCGCGTGCCATCGAGGCCGCACAGCGCTCCACCCCGCGCGGCGTCACGTTCCGGCAGCAGTCCAGCCAGGAGCTCGTGGCCGCGGGGGAGCGGTTCGACGTCGTCGTGTCGAACCACGTGCTGCACCACCTCGGCGACGAGGAGCGCCACGGGTTCCTCGCCGACTCGGAGTCACTGGCCGGCAGCCGGAGCCTGCACTCGGACATCCGTCGTTCCACCGAGGCCTACCGGGCGTACGCGATCGGATCGGCGCTCGTCGCAGCCGGGACGTTCGTGCGCGTCGACGGGTTGCGCTCGATCCGGCGGTCGTTCACACTGCCCGAGCTCCGGGACGCGCTGCCGACCGGCTGGCGGGCGGAACAGGCCGCGCCGCACCGGGTGCTCGCCATCCGGGACGCCTGAGTCAGGCCCGCTCCGCCGCCCGACGGAGCAGGTCCGCGTGCAGTGCCGCTGCGCCGGCGGCGTCGAGGTCGAGCACCTGCTCCTCGGCTAGCGTCGGAGCATGTCCTCGACACCGCTGCACCGCGTCGCGGTCCTCGTGCTCGACGGGGCGAAACCGCTCGACGTCGGGATCCCCGCGCAGGTGTTCTCGAACCGGCCGAGCATGCCGTACGAGGTCCGGGTGTGCGGGCCCCGGGTCGGTCGGATCACGGGCGGCGACGGGCTCGCCTACGCGGTCGACCACGGGCTCGACGCACTCGAGTGGGCGCAGACGGTGTTCGTGCCCGGCTACCGGTTCCCCGCGGACACGCCACCGCCGGCGGACGTGGTGGCCGCGCTCGCCCGGGCCCACGAGCGGGGCGTGCGGATCGCGGCGATCTCCACGGGGGCGTTCGCGCTCGCCGAGGCCGGGCTGCTCGACGGGCGCCGGGCGACGACGCACTGGCACTACACGCGGGTGCTCCGTGATCGATTCCCCGAGGTCGACGTCGACGAGGACGTCCTGTTCGTCGACGCCGGCTCGGTGCTCACGAGTGCCGGTGCGGCGAGCGGCATCGACCTGTGCCTGCACATCGTGCGCCAGGACCACGGCGTCGGCCTGTCGAACCACGTCGCCCGGCGCCTGGTGAGCGCCCCGTACCGGAGCGGCGGTCAGGCGCAGTACGTGCCCCGGAGCATGCCGGAGCCGCTCGGCGACGTGTTCGCCGCGACGCGCGAGTGGGCACTCCGGCACCTCGCCGATCCGCTGACGCTCGAAGTGCTCGCCCGGATCGCCCGGGTCTCACCGCGGACGTTCTCGCGACGTTTCGTGGAGGACACCGGGTACACGCCGATGCAGTGGGTGCTCCGTGCCCGGGTCGACCTCGCGCGTGAGCTGTTGGAGCGCTCGGACCTGTCGATCGACCAGGTCGCCGAGCGTGCCGGCCTCGGGTCGGACGCGAACCTGCGGACGCACTTCCGGCGGATCCTCGGGACCTCGCCGACCGCGTACCGCCGCACGTTCCAGGACTGACGCGAACCACGCTCTGGTGGCGACATCCTTTCGTACGCTGGCTTCCCTGCCACTGGAGCCGTGCCTCCAGGCCGGTGAGCATGGACCGCGGAACGAAAGGAAGTCCACATGACCCGCATCGCCATCAACGGCTTCGGCCGCATCGGCCGCAACACGCTCCGTGCGCTCCTCGCGCGTGGGGGCGACGACCTCGAGGTCGTCGCCGTCAACGACCTCACCGCACCCGACACCCTCGCCCACCTGTTCCGGTACGACTCCGCGCTCGGCCCGTTCCCGGGCACCGTCGAGGTCGACGGCGACACGCTCGTGATCGACGGCCGACGCGTCCGCGTCCTGGCGTCGCGCGAACCCGCGGACCTGCCGTGGGGCGAGCTCGGCGTCGAGGTCGTCCTGGAGTCCACCGGGCGCTTCACGGCACGCGACGCCGCTGCCGGACACCTCACCGCGGGCGCCCGTCGTGTCCTCATCAGCGCTCCGGCGACCGGGGCCGACGCCACGATCGCCTACGGCGTGAACACGGACGTGTTCGACCCGGCGGCGCACACCGTCATCTCGAACGCGTCCTGCACGACGAACGCGCTCGCCCCGCTCGCCTCGGTGCTGGACGACCTCGCGGGCATCGAGCACGGGTTCATGACGACCGTGCACGCGTACACGCAGGAGCAGAACCTGCAGGACGGGCCGCACCGGGACCTCCGACGTGCGCGTGCTGCCGGGGTGAACATCGTGCCGACGTCGACCGGTGCCGCGAAGGCCATCGGGCTCGTGCTGCCGCGACTCGAGGGCAAGCTCTCGGGTGACGCGATCCGGGTGCCCGTGCCGGTCGGGTCGATCGTCGAGCTGAACACCGTGGTGTCGCGCGACGTCACGGTCGACGAGGTCAACGAGGCCTACCGTGCAGCCGCCGCCGGCCCGCTCGCGGGTGTGCTCGCGTTCACGGCGGACCCGCTCGTGTCGACGGACATCACGGGGCGGCCGGAGTCGAGTGTGTTCGACTCGCTGCTCACCCGCGTCGACGAGGGCCGTCACGTGAAGGTGGTCGCCTGGTACGACAACGAGTGGGGGTTCTCGAACCGGGTGGTCGACACGCTGGGGATGCTGGCGCGCGCGTAGCGCGCCGCGGCCGTGGCCGCGGGCGCGGCCGCGGCGGGTGCGGCGGGTCGCGAGACTCGGGCTGGGCGACAGTACTCGGGGCTGGGAGCGCGAGTCCTGTCGCCCACAGCGAGACTCGGGGCCGGGGCCGGGGCCGGGGCCGGGGCCTGGAGGCGCGGTGCGGGTCCGCCGCGAGCCTCCGGTCGGTCCGTGCCGCGGAAGCGACAGTTCGCCGCCGATGATCGGCGGCGAACTGTCGCTTTCCCGAACCGCGAGCCGGCCGAGGCCGCCCGCCCGAACGGCGACCCGCCCGACGACGCCGCCGCCGCGTCAGTGGATGAGCGCCGTCGTGCTCGTGAAGGAGCGGGAGCGCACGGCCTCGCGGTAGCGGTCGAGCGCGGCCTCGTCGGCACCGACCGACTCCAGGGCAGCGAGCCCAGCACCGAGCACCGGGGGATCGGTCACCCAGGTCGGGACGGCTCCGGGCACCCGCTCCGCGAGCCCCGACACCACCCCTTCCACGAGCAACGGGTGCCGTGCCGCGAGCACCCCGCCGCCGAGCACGACGGGCACCGGGTGAGTGAGCGACCCGCCGAGTCCGAGCCGCTCGAGGGCGACCGCCGCGAGGATCACGATCTCCTCGGCCTGCCGTGCAACGACGCGGGAGGCCACCACGTCACCGGCCGCGGCGACCTCGAACAGCACCGGGCACAGCCGGTTGAACACCCGCTGGTCGAGGCGTCCGAAGTGGATGGCCTCGGTCACCTCGCGGACGCTCCGGAGCCCGACCGCCGCCGGTACCGCGCTGACCAGTGCGGTGGCCGGACCGCGGCCGTCGTCCGCCCGGGCAGCGTGCCACAGCGCGCGGTTGCCGAGGTACGCGCCGCCGCCCCAGTCTCCGGAGACGTCCCCGATGGCCGGGAACCGGGCCGTGGTGCCGTCGGCCCGCACGGCGAGCGCGTTGATGCCCGTGCCGCAGACCACGGCGGCGGCGTCCGGGGACAGGGTTCCCGCCCGCAGCAGCGCGAACAGGTCGTTGTCGAGGACGTGCGGCGCACCGCCGTCGGACTCCCAGTGCGCGAGCGCAGTGGTGGCGGCGACGAGTTCGTCGTGCAGGTCGAGCCCGGCGAGGTACACGTGCGTCGTCCGGATCCGACGGTCGCCGAGCTCGCCGACGACCCGGGAGCGGACGTCGTCGAGGATCGGCCCGGCGACGTCCCACCCGCGCGTCTGCGGGTTCGAACCGGGCCCCCGCGCGTGCCCGACGATCGCACCGTCGAGTGCGATGGCGACGACGTCGGTCTTGCTCCCGCCGCCGTCGACGGCGAGGACGACGTCGCTCGGGTGCGGGGGGACCGGCGCCGGCGGCCGTTCGACCCGGGCGGTCCCCGACGGACCCCGGCTCAGCCCGCCCACGTCAACTGCTCCGATCGCGTCCACGGCAGGTGCTCCGCGTTCGCGGCCAGGAGCAGGTCGGTGAGCTTCTCGGCCTTGTCGACCTGTCCGACGAGGGGGTGCGCCCACATCGCGCGGAGCACGCGGTCGCGGCCACCGCGCACGGCTGCGTCGAGGGCGAGTCGTTCGTACCCGGCGACGTGCGACACCAGGCCTGCCATGTCCGGGGCGAGCGGCGAGACCGGCAGCGGCGTGATCGCCTGCCGGGTGACGCGTGCCGGGACCTCGATCACGTGGTCGTCGGGCAGGAACGGGAACGTGCCGTCGTTCCGGACGTTGAGGACCTGCACGTCGCCGCGGTCGCCGAGGATCGAGGACAGCACGTCGATGGCGGCCTCGGAGTAGTACGCACCGCCGCGCTGCTCGAGCTCGACGGGCTTCGTGACGACGGAATCGTCGGCGTACTTGGCCAGCAGTGCCGACTCGGTCTCCATCACGGCCTCGGCGCGGGTGCGCTCGTGCAGCTGTTCCTCGAGCACGACGTCGTGGCTGTAGAAGTAGCGCAGGTAGTACGAGGGGACGGCGTGCTGCAGGCGGATGAGGTCGGCGGGCATGTGCACGCTCTCCGCCATCCGGTCGAGGGCGCCGGTGTCGGCGGCGAGCAGGTCGGACAGCACGTCACGCTCACCGGAAGCGTCCGTGATGTGCACCCCGCGTTCCCACGTCAGGTGGTTCAGGCCGACGTGGTCGAGCCGGACGGCCGACGGGTCGACCTGGAACTCGGCGGCGAAGCGCCGCTGGAACCCGATCGCGACGTTGCAGAGCCCGACGGCGCGATGGCCGGCCTCGAGCAGGGCGCGGGTGACGATGCCGACCGGGTTCGTGAAGTCCACGATCCAGGCGTCCGGCTTCGCGTGCTTCCGGACGAGCTCCGCGTACTCGAGCACGACCGGCACGGTGCGGAGCGCCTTCGCGAACCCGCCGGGCCCGGTGGTCTCCTGCCCGATGCAGCACGCGTCGTGCGGCCAGGTCTCGTCCTGCTGCCGGGCGGCCTGCCCACCGATGCGGAGCTGGAACATGACGGCGTCGGCGTCCGAGACCCCGGCGACGACGTCGTCCGTGACGTGGACCGTACCCGGGTGTCCGGCGTGCGCGAACATCCGCTTGGCGACGCCGCCGACGAGTTCGCGTCGGACCGGGTCGGGGTCGACGAGCCAGAGTTCGTCGATGGGCAGCTGGTCGCGGAGCCGGGCGAAGCCGTCCACGAGTTCGGGGGTGTAGGTGGATCCGCCACCGATGACTGCGAGTTTCACTGTGGTGCTATCCCTTCACGCCGGTGAGCGCGATGCCCTCGACGAATGCCTTCTGTGCGAAGAAGAAGATGACGACGACGGGGACCATGACCACGACGGTCATCGCCATCGTCATCGACCAGTCCGTGCCGTGCTGGCCCCGGAACGTGGCGAGTCCGTACGCCACCGGCCAGGCGGCCTGGTTCTCGGACGCGTAGAGGAGCGGGCCGTAGTAGTCGTTCCAGGAGTGGAAGAACATGAAGATCGCCGCCGACGCGATGCCCGGACGCGCCATCGGCACGACGACCCGCCAGAGCACGCCCCACTCGCTGCAGCCGTCCATCCGTGCGGCGTCGCCGTACTCCTTCGGGATGGTCATGAAGAACTGGCGGAGCAGGAAGATGCTGAACGCGTCGCCGAGCAGGTTCGGCAGGATCACCGGCCAGAGCGTGCCGGTCAGGTGCAGCTGGGACCACATCACGTAGACCGGCACCGCGGTGACCTGCGGGGGCAGGAGCATCGCGACGATGATCACCGTGAAGATCAGGTTCGCGCCCTTGAACTTGATCTGGGCGAGCGCGTACGCCGCCGGGACCGAGCTGACGAGCATGAACGCGGTGGCGAGCACGGCGTACATCGACGAGTTGCCGAACCACTGCGCGAGCGGCAGTTCGGTGAACACCCGGGCGTAGTTCGAGAAGTCGAACGGGCGCGGCAGGATCGACGCCGTCAGTGCCTGGTTGCTCGACATGAGCGAGGTCAGGATGACGAACACGATCGGGGCGATCGTCAGGACACCGAGCGCGACGAGCGCGGCGTGCTCGGCGATCCAGACCAGCAGGCTGCGACGCGGACCGCGCGCGGAGCCGGACGCCGCACCGCGGGGAGCCCGGGCGAGCGGGGACTGGGACACGGCGGTCATCAGGACTCCTCAGGTCGGAAGACGGAGATGCGGCGCATCGTGAGGACGAGCACCACGGCGGTGACCACGAACAGCACCACGGCCATCGCGGACGCGTAGCCGAACTGGAAGTTCGCGAACCCGTGCTGGTAGAGCAGCTCGGTGTAGGTGAGGAGCGACGTACCCGGGTAGCCGAGCTGCGCCGCGGTCCCGCCACCGATGGTCGCCTTGCCGCTGGCGACACCCGACGCGACGGCGGCCTCGGTGAAGTACTGCAGGGCCGCGATCACCCCCGTGACGGCGGCGAACCCGATGACCGGCGCGATCGTCGGCAGCGTGATGTGCCGCACCTGCTGGACGCCGTTCGCACCGTCGAGCGACGCGGCCTCGTACAGGTCGCGCGGCACGTCGAGGAGCGACGCCAGGAAGATGATCATGATGTCGCCCATCACCCAGACGCCCATGATCACGAGCGAGGGCTTCGACCACGCGGGGTCGTTGAACCACAGCGGGCCGTCGATGCCGAACACCCGGAGGATCTGGTTCACGGGGCCGGTACCGGGGTTGAACAGGAACACGAACGCGACGACGCTCGCGACCGGCGGGACCAGCGCGGGCAGGTAGAACAGCGTCCGCCAGAACCCTGTTGCCGTCTTGGCGCGGCTGAGCAGCCCGGCCACCAGGAGCCCGCAGACGATCCGGACCGGCACGAGGATGACCACGAACCACAGCGTGTTGACGACCGCGGGCCAGATCTGCGGGTCCTGCGTGAACAGGAACCGGTAGTTCAGCAGCCCGACGAACTCGGGTTCCTGCAGCTGGTTGTAGCGCGTGAACGAGTAGAAGATCGACGCGACGAGCGGGTAGGCGAAGAAGATCACCAGGCCCGCCAGGGCCGGGGCGAGCATCGTCAGTGCGACCAGGCGGCGGCGGGACTCGGCGGAGCGCCGCCGACGTGGCTGGGTCCCGGGGGCCGTCGAACGCGACCCGGCGCTGGCCGGCGGCCGGGAGGCGCGGGTGGGCCGCGCCTCCAGGCTGCCGGTCTCAGGGGTGGTGACGTCCGTCATGGTCACGGACCAGCCAGCTGGTTGGCGTTGTCGATGTCGGAGTCGAGCTTCTTGAGCTTGGCGTCGAGGTCGCCGCCCTTCTCCTGGTAGGCCTGCCAGAACTTCGTGAAGGTGCCGATGTAGGCGGCACCGTCCGCGGTGCCCGGCGACGTCATGGTGTCCGCGTTGCCGGCGACGTCGACGAAGGTCTTGTAGTTCTCGTCGACCTCGAGGTCGGGGGACTGCAGCGCTGAGGTGAGCGTCGGGATGTTCTTCAGCCCGTTGCCCATCGTCACCTGCGCGTCGGTGTTCGTGGACAGGTACTTCAGCAGCGCCCAGGCCAGCTCGGGGTGCTTCGAGCCCTTCGCGATGCCCGCGACGTTGCCCGCGATGTACGTCGAGCCGTAGTTGCCCAGGCCGTCCATCACCGGGGTCGGTGCGGTGCCGTAGTCGAGGTCCGGCTTCTGGTCCTTGATGAACGCGGTGCGGTACTCACCGTCGATCTGCATCGCGACCTGGCCGGTCTGGAAGGCGTTGTCGGCGGAGAACTCCTGGCCGAGCCCCGAGGTGAAGGCCTTGAGCTTGTCGTAGCCGATCTCGTCGACGAAGCCCTTCTGCCAGGTGATGAGCTTCTTCCACGCGTCGGACGTGCCGATCACGCTGTTGCCCTTGCTGTCCAGCCACGACCCGTCGACCATCGGGGCCCAGTGCTCCGGGGAGTTCTCGTAGAAGTCGATCAGCGGGTTGAACCCGAGCTGCTTGATCGACCCGTCGGCGTTGTACGTGGTGAGCTTCAGCGCGTCGGCCTTCAGCTCGTCGAGGGTCTTCGGCGGCGTCGTGATGCCCGCCTTCGCCAGGAGCGGCTTGTTGACCATCAGCGCACTGACGTCGGCGAGTGCCGGCAGGGTGCAACGCGTGCCCTTGTACTGCGTGTACGACTGCACGGCCTTCGGGATGTCGGACAGATCGACCTTGTCCCGCTTGATGTACGGCGAGAGGTCACGGAAGGCACCCGACGAGCAGAAGCTGCCCACGATCGCCGTCGAGTAGGACAGTCCGACGTCGATGTTCTGACCCGACGAGATCGCCTTCTGGAGCTTCTCGTCGTCCTGGCCGGCGTGGATGTCGACCGTGACGCCCGGGTTCGCCTTCTCGAAGCCGGCGACGGCGCTCTTCACGACGCGGGCCTCGCGTCCGGTGAAGAAGTGCCAGAGGGACACGGTGCCCTTGAGGTCCTTCGGCGCGGTCTTGTCGATCGTGTCGGCGCTGCTGCCGGAGCTGCAGCCGGCGATCACGAGCGCACCGACGGCGGCGACGGCCGTGGCGGTGAGGATCCTCGTGGTGGATCGTCTGGCGGAGGGGTGCATCAGTACTCGCTCTCTGGTCTCGACTCGGCGGCTGCGTTTCCGGGCGCGCCGAAGAGCCCTGGGACAGGGCCGGGTGGTGGTGCCTCGAGTGGTGCGGGTGGAACTCCGCTGGGCGGAGCGGCTCAGGGGCGCTCGGCGGGGTCCGGCGCGGGCACATCGTCGCTGATGCGTTCGAGCCGGTCCGCGAGCGCGGTGCGGACGACGTCGATGAGGACGTGCCGCGCACCGTGCAGGACGGGGGTGTCGGGGACGCCGGGTGCCACCACGGCGGTGGACCAGCGCGTGCGGGTCCGGAGCCAGGCGGTCACGGCGGCGGCCAGGGCGGGACCACCCGCGATCCCGGTCGGGCCGTGCAGCACGACCGTCTCGGGATCGGCGACGGCCAGGGCGGGGAGCACGTTGTGCCCGACGCGCTCGCCGAGGGCGGTGGTGAAGGGGTGCTGCTCGGGGAGCCCGGGCAACTGCGGGAGCACCTGGCGCCAGTCGGCCGCGGTGCCGTCCGGTGCCGTGATCCCGTGTTCGGCGGCCAGGGCGATGATCGCGGACTCGGAGATGAGGTCCGCGACGATCGTGGCCGTCGGGTCGATGGAGCGTGCATCGGCGGGCACGCTCAGGTAGCCGATCTCACCCGCTGCTCCGGACGCGCCGGTGTGCAGGTGGCCGTGCAGGTCGAGGGCCATGCCGAGGCCCTCCGCCATCCAGAACAGGGCGAACGACTCGGGAGCCCGTCCGGCGCCCATGTTCCGCTCGGCGATCGCCGCGAGGTTGGCGTCGTTCTCGATGACGACCCGGACGCCGAGCGCCTCGGACAGGGTCGTCGAGACCTGGTCGCGCGGCCAGCCGGGCAGCCCGTCGGTGAAGATGAGGGTGTCGGTCGCGTGGTCGACACTCGCCTGGACCCCGACGGCGACCGCGGTGACGAGTTCGGGGTCGATGCCGGCCGCCGCTGCGGCGCGCGAGATGGCGGCCGCGACGATGTCGGCACCGGGAGAGCTGACTTCGTCCGGGGACATCCGGTGCGTGGCGACCGGGTACGAGCGGCCCGTGGCGTCGACGACCGTCGAGCGGACGTCGACGAGCTGGACGTCCACGGCGACGGCGAGGTCGCGGTCGGTCGTGGCCTCGTACACGACCGCGCTCGGGCCCCGGCGACCGGTCTGGGTCGCGGTGCCGGCGTCGTGGATGAGGTCGGCCGCTTCGAGCCGGCGGATGATCTCGGCAGCGGTGGGCTTGCTCAGCCCGGTGCGCTGCGCGATCTCGTTGCGGGTGAGCGGGCCGTCGTCGAGCAGGAGCTCGAGCGCTGCGCGGTCGTTGAGGACACGCAGCAGGCCGGGCTGGCCGGGGGTGCGTCCTCGTGTGGTCATGTCGAGGACTGTAACGGACAACCTTCTTTACTGAAAGGTTTGTTTACCGATTCGAAACACGCGTTCCGTTCCGCGAAACGTGCGGCGGCGGGACGGGCGCACGTCGAGCGGGAAGACGCGACCACAGCGGGCCTGGAGGCGCGGTGCGGGCCGGCACCGCGCCTCCAGGCCCATGGGGTGGTCGCGTGCGCGCCCTACGGGCGCAGCAGCACCTTGATGGCGCGACGCTCGTCCATCGCCCGGTACGCCTCGGCGGTCTCGTCGAGGGGCAGCTCGAGGTCGAACACCCGACCCGGCTCGATCGCACCCGAGAGCACGTCCGGCAGCAGTTCGGGGATGTACTTCCGCGCCGGAGCCATGCCGCCCGCGATCGTGATGTTCGTGTCGAAGAGGTACCGCGTGCCGATCGTCGGCACCCCGTGCGGGACCCCGACGAAGCCGAGGTTGCCGCCCGCGCGCAGCGAGTGCAGCGCCTGGTCCATGCTCTCCTCGGTGCCGACGGCCTCGACCGCACAGTCGGCCAGGTCGCCGCCGAGCAGGGTCTTGACGGCGGCGATGCCCTCCGCGCCGCGCTCGGCGACGATGTCGGTCGCGCCGAACTCCCTGGCGAGCGCCTGCCGGTCTGCGTGCCGGCTCATCGCGATGATCCGCTCGGCACCGAGCCGCTTCGACGCGAGGACGGCGGAGAGCCCGACCGCGCCGTCGCCCACGACGACGACGGTCTTGCCCGGGCCCACGGCTGCGGACACCGCGGCGTGGTGGCCCGTCGAGAACACGTCCGACAGGGTCAGCAGCGACGGCACGAGCGCCGGGTCGACCGGACCGGGCACCGCGACGAGCGTCGCGGACGCGTCCGGGATGCGCACGTACTCGGCCTGGGCGCCCCCGACCGGGTCGCCGTACGCGTCCTTCCCGCCGAATCCGGACAGGTGGTCGCAACCCGTGGTCATGCCGTTGCGGCAGGCCTGGCAGGTGCCCTCGTTCATGGTGAAGGGGGAGATGACGAAGTCACCGACGTGCAGGTCCGTGACGTCGGCTCCGACCTCGACGACGGTCCCGACGAGCTCGTGCCCGATGGGGTGCGGCTCCTTCGTCTTCGTGACGCCGCGGTACGGCCACAGGTCGGAGCCGCACACGCACGCCGCGACGACCTCGACGACGACGTCCTTCGGCGTGATGAGGTCGGGCTGGTCGCGGTCCTCGACACGGATGTCGTTCGGGGCGTGGATGATCGCTGCGCGCAAGGGGAGCCTTCCGTCGAGATGGTGGGGGATCGGCCGGTCGACGTCGTCCGGAGCCCACTCGACAGTACCCTCGTGCGGGTGGACGACGACCGGTACGGCGGGGACGTGCTCTCGGGGGACTGGCGCTCCCGCGGGGTGAAGAAGGTGCGGCAGGTGCCGCTCGAACGCGACATGGTGCTCGAGGACCCGGACTCCGGGTGGGCGGGGGCCGTCGTCGGGCTCGAGGCGGGCAACATCGCCCTCGAGGACTGGAAGGGCCGCACGCGCTCCTTCCCCTTCACCGGGCAGTTCCTGCTCGAGGGGGAGCTCGTGACGCTCGGGCGGCCGCAGGCGCCGGTCGGGCGGTCTGGTGGTTCGTCGGCTTCCGCTGGGTCGTCGGGTTCCGTGGGTTCGTCGGGTTCCGTCCACGCTGACTGGAGGCCCGGGGCTGGTCCCGCCGTCCGGCACGCGTCCGACGGCGGTCGCCTCCGCACCGCGTCCGGATCGTTCGCGGTGGAGTCGCAGCGTGCCCGGGTGGCGCTGCCCTCCCGGATCATGGTCGAGGGCAAGCACGACGCCGAACTCGTCGAGAAGGTCTGGGGAGCCGACCTGCGCGTCGAGGGCGTCGTCGTCGAGGAACTCTCCGGCGTCGACAACCTGGCCGACGTGCTCGACGAGTTCCAGCCCTCACGCGACCGACGCGTCGGCGTGCTCGTCGACCACCTGGTGCCCGGGTCGAAGGAGTCCCGTTTCGCGTCCGCCGTGATGCAGGGGAAGTGGGGCGCGCACGTGCTCGTCGTCGGGCACCCGTTCGTCGACGTCTGGCAGTCCGTGAAGCCCGCCCGCGTCGGACTGCAGGCGTGGCCCACGATCCCGCGGTCGATCGAGTGGAAGAAGGGGATCTGCCAGGCCCTCGGGTGGCCGCACGCGGAGCAGGCCGACATCGCCCGGGCCTGGCAGCGGATCCTCGGGCAGGTGCGGACCTTCGCGGACCTGGAGCCGCAGCTGCTCGGTCGCGTCGAGGAGCTCATCGACTTCGTGACGGAGCCGAAGGCCTGACGTCGGGGCGGGGCGGGGCGGGGTGCGCTTGCCTCGCACGATGCGACCTGCGCGACCGGCCCACGGCCCCGGAAATCCGGGGCGATCCCGGGCGTGGCGCATACCCTGGACCCATGGACGGCATCGACGGACGCGTGCGCGGTGCCGTCGACGTCTGGCTCCGCTGGCTCCCGCGGTGGCAGATCGGCACGGCTCGACCCCGCACCCGCATCTGCCGCAAGTGCACGGGCTCGCCGATCGCCACCGCCGCCGGCTTCGGCCCGGACGTCCCGCACGCCGTGCAGCACGCTCTGATCGGCCGCATCTCCACCATCGTCGAGGACGCCGTCGACGACTACACGGCGCGGAACCTGCCGTTGCTCCAGCGTGAACTCGAGCGTGCAGCCGCACGGAAACGGCACGCCGGGTACCAGCCGACCGAGGGACTGCAGCCCGAGTTCCAGGGGCTCGACGTCGACCCCGAACCGTCGCCCGGGGAGCCCTTCCTGTTCACGCTCGGGGAGCTGACCGGTACGGGCGCGCAGGAGCAGACCCCTCGCGAACCGCTGTCCGACGAGGCGAAGTCGGCGCTCCGCCACGAGATCGAGCTGTCCGACGAGTGCGCCCAGGCCACCGGGGCCGCGGTCTGCCTGGCGCTCATCGACCACCGACCGCGTATCGCCGAGGCGGTCGAACGCCTGGTCGAACCCCAGATCGAGGCGCTCGTGTCGGACATGTTCCGCGGCTTCGACGGACCCGAGGCCCCACGAGCCGGGCTGTTCTGACGGGTCAGCGCGCGGTGCGCCGGCGCATCCCTCGGAGGACCAGTCGCGCGATCCCACGCCATCCGAGCAAGAACACCCCGAGCACGATGGTCGCGACGATCACGAACGAGATCGGCAGCGGGTTGCCGTCCACATCGCCCTGCCCCGTGGCGACGCGGATGGCGAGTCCGATGAAGACGGTCAGGATCCACACGACGACGCCGGTCGGCCAGAAGCGCAGCGGCCGGGCCCACGCACCACTCGTGACGTAGCCGACGGCCCAGCCGGCGAGGAACGGGTAAGCGGTCGTCCACAGCGCGAGGGCGGAGTTCGTCTCACCGTGCGAGGAGCGCCCGATCAGGGCGAACAGGACGATGAGCACGACGTCGATCACGGCTGCGAGCCAGCCCCAGGTGCGTTCGGTCACACCCCATTCTCGCAGTCGGCGACCACCCTGGATTCCCTGCGGCGCGCTGTGGAAGGTCCGCGCTCGTCCACAGGTCGACCGTCCGCGATCGCACCGTGCGACGTCCCCGCGACGATCGACCGATGACCGAGACGCCATCGTTCCCCCGTGTCCCCGACTGTCCCTGGCACGTCGTCAACGACGACCACCCCGACGTCGCCCGGGTCCTCCGTGCGCGAGCCCGCGTCGGCGAACTCCGACGGATCGCGCACGGCCGGTACGTCCCCGTCGACGCATGGGACCATCTCCGGCCGGAGCAGCGTCACCACGTCCTGGTCAGGTCCCTCATCGACCGGATCCGGCCGCACTTCGTCGTGTCACACCTGTCGGCCGCCGCGGTGCTCGGCGTGCCGTTCCTCCACCCGTGGCCAGGACGAGTCCACCTGATCCGACCAGGCGAGGACGCACGCACCACGAGCGCGACCTTCGTCGTGCACGCCGATCTCGATCCGACGATGCGAGGCACCTGGCGTTTCCGTGCGGACGACCTACGGGTGACGAACTCCGAGCGCACCGCGGTCGACCTCGCGATGACCCTGCCGTTCCTCGACGGTGTGGTCGCCCTCGATCGACTGCTGCGGCTCGGCGCGGACGTGCAGACCATCCAGGACGGCATCGAGCGCCGTTCCCGTCGCGGCCGTCGCCGGGCCCTCCGATCGCTCGCGTTCGCGGACGGAGCAGCGGACACACCCGGGGAGTCCGTCGCTCGAGTGCGGCTCGACGAGTACGGCGCACCGCCTCCGGTGACGCAACACCGGTTCCGGGAGCGCGGGCACCCCGCCATCGTCGTCGACCTCTGGCTGCCGGACCTCGGTGTTGCGATCGAGTTCGACGGCGAGGTGAAGTACCGCGACCCTGCGCTCCGAGCGGGCGCATCTCCCGAGGACATCGTGATCGCGGAGAAGTACCGCGAGGATCGCCTGCGAGCGTTCGACGAGGTCCGCCAGGTGGTCCGGCTCTCGTGGGGTGACCTCTGGAACGAGACGTCGTTCCGCGGGAAGCTCCGCCGTGCGCAGGTCCCGATGCGGCAATGACGTCGCACGGTGCGAGGTGGCGATACGGAGCGTGCGAGGTTCGGTGCAACGTGCGAGGGAGCGCAGCTCCCACGCTGCGCGGAACCTCGCACACTGCGGGAACTGCTCTCGCAGTCGGCCGTTCACCCGCAGGCCACCTGCGGTTCGTCGCGGGTCACCAGGATGGGCCGATGACGTCGACCATGCGCGCGCCCGTCACGTCCGCCACGACACGGGCATCGGCCGGGAGGCACGGCGTGCGTCCGCCATCTCTCGTCGCCCACCGCGGTGCGCCGCGGGTCCGGCGCGAGAACACCCTGCCGGCCGTCGCGGTCGCCGAGGCGCTCGGCGCGGAGATGATCGAGGTCGACGTCCGGCGCACCGCCGACGGCGTCGCGGTCCTGCTCCACGACGAGACCCTCGGCCGACTGTGGGGCGACGCCCGCCGTGTCTCCGACGTCGACTGGTGCGACGTCGCCCGGCTCGGGAACGGCCTCGACCGCATCCCGCGCCTCGACGCCGTACTCGAACGCATGGACGGGTGCCGCTCGACTCTGCTCGTCGACCTCGTGGACCCGGCGGACGCGGTCGTCGCTGCCCGGACCGTCGCGGGACACCGTGGTGGAACGGGCGTCGCGTGGCGCGGCACCCCCGCTGCGATGGCCGCCGTCCGCGCCGAGCTGCCCGACGCGGACGTCTGGCTCACGTGGGAGTCGCTCGACCCGCCGACCGCGGACGACCTTGCCGACCTGACCCCGTCGACGCTCGACCTCGATGTCGTGTTCCTCACGCCGCGGACCGTCGAGGCAGCGCACGTCCTCGGCCTCCGCGTCGCCGTCCGGATCGTCGACGACGCCGAGCCCGCGCTCTGGGCTGCCCGCCTCGGGGTCGACTCGATCACGACGAACGACGTCGCGACGGTCCGTGCCGCGCTGGCCGAGGCCGAACGAGACGGCTGGCCCGAACCCGAGCGTGAGCCCACCGAGACCGAGGTCGCGTCACGTGCGCAGGCCCTCGCGCACCGGATCGCGCACGAGGTGATCGCCTTCACCCGGGAGCACCCCGTCAGCGAGGTCACCACCAAGGCGCATGCGGCCGACCTCGTCACGGACGTCGACCGGCTCGTCGAACAGCACGTCCGCTCCCGGGTGCGGATGGTGTTCCCGACCCACGGCTTCACCGGCGAGGAGTACGGCGAGGCACCCGGCGACCGGCACCGGTGGTACCTCGACCCCGTCGACGGCACGACGAACCTGGCGAACGGCGTGCCCTGGACCTCGATGTCGCTCTGCCTGACGCGTGGCGGGCGACCGCTCGTCGGCATCGTCGCGGACCCTTGGCGCGGCGAGGTGCTCGAAGCACGCCGCGGGCGCGGGGCGACCCTGCGGGACCGGGTGCTCCGGCTCGACGACACACCACGGCCACTCGCCGGGGCCGTCGTCGGCACGGAGCTGGACGGACACCGGCCGTGGCCCGGATTCGTGGCGTTCCTCGAGGCGCTGGCGGACCGATCGTGCACGCTGCGGGTCCAGGGCTCCGGGACGCTCACGATCGCCCAGGTTGCCGCGGGGCGGGGCATCGGTGGGTGCGTGTCGGCCTTCGACCCGGTCGACCACGGTGCGGCGGTGCTGCTCGTCCACGAAGCCGGCGGGGTGGTCCTCACCCGCGAGGGGCCGGTGGACGGGTTCCCGCCGGTGGGGGAGCCGCTCCTCGTGGCACACCCCGGCGCGGCCGACGAGCTGCACGCGGTGTGGGCGGCGGCGCTCGCGGGTCAGGCCTGAGCGATCCGGACCATGTTGCCGGCGGGGTCCCGGACGGCAGCGTCGCGGACGCCCCAGAACTGGTCGGTCGGCTCCTGCAGGACCTCGGCGTCGGGGCTCGCCGTGATGCGGTCGAACGTGGCGTCGAGGTCCGTCACCCGGAGCTGCAGCATCGATAGCCCGCCCTTCGCGAGCAGCGCGGCGATCGCGTCGCCGTCCTCCTGCGACCGGCCGGCGCGCGGCTCGGACAGCACGAGCTCGAGGTCCGCGTGGTCGTCGCTCACGAGGGTCACCCACCGGAACCCGCCGTTCTCGACGGTGTTCCGGACGGTGAACCCGAGGACGTCGCCGTAGAACGCGACGGCGGCGTCGATGTCGTCGGCGAGCACGTGCACGCCACTGATCTGGATCGTCATGGCAGCGACACTAGGACCGCTGCGCGTCCCCGCGCTTCTCCGATCCTGCTCGGACCGGCCGGGTGACGACCATCGTGTGGCAGCTCCACTGCCCGGCGAGGTCGTCGTGGTCGGCGGCGCGGTACTGCGTGGGGGTCATCCCGACGAGCTCGGTGAACCGCGACGAGAACGACCCGAGGCTCGTCGCGCCGACGGCCATGCAGACCTCGGTCACGCTGCGGTCGGTGCTGCAGAACAGCGCCTTCGCCCGCTCGATCCGCCGCGTCATCAGGTACGCGTGCGGCGTCTCGCCGTAGGCAGCCCGGAACCGGCGGCTGAAGTGCGCGGTGGACATGAACGCCGCCGCGGCGAGGGACGGCACGTCGAGTGGTTCGGCGTACTCGCGGTCCATCCGACTGCGGGCACGGCGCAGCCGTCGGAGTTCGTCGAGGCCCCCGGTCATGCCCACATCCTGCACGACCGGCTCACGGAGGACTCTGTGCGCGCGTACAGTCAGCGGTCGTCCCTGCTCCCTACTGTGGCGGCATGGGATTCCTCGACCGCTTGCTCGGACGTCCGGACCGCGACCAGAACAGTGCCGCACAGAACCAGTGGGGGCAGCCTCAGTACGGCCAGCAGCCCCAGTACGGCCAGCAGCCGCAGGGGTACCAGTACGGCCAGCAGTCGTACCACCAGCCCCCTCAGGCGGCCGGCCCGGCGGCGACCTCCGACGACGAGCGCGCGGTCGAGCGCTACCGCTACCTCCTCCGTACCGCGCCGCCGGAGCGCATCGAGGAGGTCCACGCCGAAGCGTTCGCGACCCTGACGCCCGAGCAGCGCCGGATGGTCTACGACGAGTTCACCCGGACGGCACCCGCGGGCGAGGCCCCACGCGCCGACGACCCGCGCTCCCTGGCGCAGGCGGCCACCCGCTCGGAGATCCGGCAGCCGGGGTTCATGGAGCGGTCGCTCGGCGGCATGGGTGGTGGGATGGGGCAGCGTGGCGGCGGTCCGTCATTCGGCCGCATGATCGGCGCCTCGATCCTCGGCACCGTGGCGGGCTACGTCATCGGTTCCGCCATCATGAGCGCCTTCCTGCCGGACCCGGGATCGTTCGACGGCGGTACCGATGCTGCGGGTGACGGTGGTTCGGAGGACACTGGTGCCGACTCCGCTGACGCCGGCGCGTCCGACGGCGGTGGGGTCGACAGCGCGGGCTGGGGCGACGGCGGATCCGATTTCGGCGGTGGCTTCGGTGACTTCGGCGGTGACTTCGACGTGTGACGCGTCAGAGCTCCGACCGACCTACTGACATTCTCCTGGTCGACAAAGGAGCGACATGGCCATCATCGAAGCCTCCGGGCTGACGAAGACCTACCGTTCGAAGTCCGGGCCGGTCCACGCACTCGCGGGACTCGACCTCTCCGTCCCGCAGGGCACCGTGAAGGCGCTGCTCGGGCCGAACGGTGCCGGCAAGACCACGACCGTCAAGGTCCTGACCACCCTCATCACGCCGGACGCCGGCACCGCGACCATCGACGGGATCGACGTCATCGCGGACCCGCAGGCCACTCGCCGGTCGATCGGGGTCTCCGGCCAGTACGCCGCGGTCGACGAGAACCTCACGGGGTTCGAGAACCTCGAGATGATCGGCCGGCTGTACCACCTGGGCCGCCGCACGGCCCGGGACCGAGCACGTGAGCTCATCGACGTGTTCGACCTGTCGGAAGCCGGCGACCGTCCGGTGAAGGGGTTCTCCGGGGGCATGCGCCGACGGATCGACCTCGCCGGCGCCCTCGTGATGAACCCCCGCGTGCTGTTCCTCGACGAACCCACCACCGGGCTCGACCCTCGCAGCCGGTTGGCGCTCTGGGGCATCATCGAGGGCCTCGTGGCCGACGGCACGACTGTACTGCTCACCACGCAGTACCTGGAGGAAGCCGACCAGCTCGCCGACGACATCGCGGTGATCGACGGCGGGACCGTCATCGCCGAGGGCACCTCCGACCACCTCAAGGCGCAGGTCGGCGGACACCGCGTCGTCGTGACGCTGGTCGACCAGACCGACGGTGACGCCGCGACGACCGTGCTGCGGCGGTACGGCACGGGCGACGTCGAGGTCTCCGGCGACGGCCGCACCCGAGCCGTCGCGGTCGACGCCGGCCCGTCGGCGCTCCAGCGTGTCCTGGCCGACCTGGGCGAAGCGGGCATCGAGCTCCACGACGCCGGCATGCGTCGACCGACCCTGGACGACGTGTTCCTCCGGCTCACCGGGCACGCCGCGACCGACGACGACGGCGATCCGGACGACACCGTCCCGAACGGAACGAAGCGCAAGCAGGACAAGCAGAAGGAGACGGCACGATGAGCGCCACCACCACGGCGCTCGGTCGGCAGCTGCCGGTCGTCGTCACCTCGCCAACCGCGGTCTGGTTCGAGGACGGCTGGACCGTCACGAAGCGGAACCTCACCAAGATCAAGCGTTCGCCGGACATGCTCGTGTTCGCCGTCCTGCAGCCGATCATGTTCGTCCTGCTGTTCAGCCAGGTCTACGGCGGCGCGATCGCGGTCGAGGGCACGGACTACACGCAGTTCCTGATGGCCGGGATCTTCGCCCAGACCGTCGTGTTCGGTGCGACGTTCTCCGGGTCCGCCATGGCGCAGGACCTCAAGGAGGGGCTGATCGACCGCTTCCGCACCCTGCCGATGTCGGCGTCCGCGGTGCTGGTCGGCCGGACGAACTCGGACCTCGCGCTCAACGGGATCTCGATGGCGATCATGATGCTCACCGGCCTCGCGGTCGGGTGGCGCGTGAACTCGTCGCCGCTGGAGTTCCTCGCGGGCATCGGATTGCTGCTGCTGTTCAGCTACGCGTTCAGTTGGGTGATGGCCCTGCTCGGCATGAGCGTGAAGACGCCCGAGGTGATCAACAACGCCTCGTTCATGATCCTGTTCCCGCTGACGTTCATCTCGAACGCGTTCGTGCCGAGCGACACCCTGCCGCTGGTCCTGCGGGTCTTCGCTGAGTGGAACCCGGTGTCGTCGCTCGTGCAGGCCGCGCGAGAGCTGTTCGGCAACGTCGGCTCGGCACCCGTGCCGGACATCTGGACGATGCAGCACCCGATCCTGACGGTCCTCATCGGCATCGCCGTGATGCTCGTCGTCTTCGTGCCGTGGGCGGTCAACAAGTACACGCGCATCAGCGCGAAGTAGGGACGGAACGGGTCAGAGCAGTTTCCGCTGGAGTGCCCACGCGGTCAGCTCGTGCCGGTTCGAGAGCTGCAGCTTCCGCAGCACCTTCGACACGTGGGTCTCCACGGTCTTCACCGAGATGAACAGGTCGCCCGCGACCTCCTTGTACGCGTACCCGCGGGCGATCAGCCGCATCACCTCCTGCTCCCGTGCGGACAGGCGGTCGAGTTCCGTGTCGACCTGTGCGGTCTCGCCGCTCACCGCACCGAACGCGTCGAGCACGAAGCCGGCCAGCCGCGGGGAGAACACCGCGTCACCCTCGGCGACACGGTCGATCGCCTCGGCGACGTCGGTCTCCGAGGAGCTCTTCGTGATGTAGCCGCGGGCGCCGGCCCGGATCACGCGGACCACGTCGTCCGCCGCGTCCGAGACGCTCAGCGCGAGGAACCGCGTCCCCGGGTGGTCGGGTGCGGACCGGGTGATCACCTCGGCACCGCCGCCCCCGGCTCCGCCGGGCAGGTGCACGTCGAGCAGGACCACTCGCGGGGCGGTCGCCGCGACGAGGTCGACCGCCTCGTCGACGGTGGCCGCTTCGCCGACGACCTGGAGGCGCGGTGGCAGTCCGGCACGCACGCCGGCTCGGAAGATGGAGTGGTCGTCGACGATGGCGACGGTGAGCGGTCCGGGTTGCGGTTGCGGGGTGGCGTCGGTCACGAGGACTCCTTCGTCGGTCGACCGTCGGCGGGGCTCACGGGTGGGTGGTCGTCAGCGCGGAGCGGCAGCGCGAGCCGGACCTCGGTCCCGGTACGACCCGGCCCCGGTCCGATGGTCGCCGTGCCGCCGATCCGGTCCATCCGACCGACGATCGACTCACGGACGCCGTACCGGCCCTCGGGGATCGTGTCCACGTCGAAGCCCGGCCCGCGGTCGCCGATGCTGACCTCGACCCGGTCCTTCGCGGTCTCGGCGTACACGCTGACGGTGCCGCCGGCGTGCCGGGCGGCGTTGCGCACGGCCTCGCGTGCGGCGGCGACCAGTCCCTCGGGCAGGTCGGTGCGGGCGGGTCCGATCGCGATCACCTCGACGCGCGCCGGGTACTCGGTCTCGACCTCGGCGGCGACCGCGCGGAGCTGGGCGCCGAGGTCGCTCGCCGACTCCGCCTGCTCGGTGAAGAGCCACGACCGGAGTTCCCGTTCCTGGGCGCGTGCGAGCCGGGCGGCGTCGGAGCCCGGTTCGGCCCGCTGCTGGATGAGCGCGAGCGTCTGCAGCACGGAGTCGTGGAGGTGTGCAGCCATCTCGGCCCGTTCGACGTCACGGACCCGTGCGGCGCGCTCCTCGGCCAGGTCGCGGACGAGACGGACGACCCACGGGGCGACCACGACGGCGACGCCGAGCAGCACGGCGGCCGCCGCGGTGAGCACGGTCCACACGTTCGGGTGGGTACTCGACGTGAAGAAGAGCAGGATGCCGAGCGCGACGAGCACCAGCGCGCCGAGGGCCCGGACGACGAGGGCCGAGGACCCGGCGGCGCGGACGCTGCGGAGCGCGTCGAGCTGCCGCCACGCCAAGGCTGCGCCCGTCGCGACGACGATCCCGGGCACGACGAACTCGAGCGGGACGTCGACGCCCAGGCGGGCGGCGACCATCGCTCCGCCGGCCGCGAGCAGTGCGATGCCGAGCAGGATCTCCACGACCGGTGCTCGGCGTGCGTGCCGGTCGGCGTCGGAGTCGCCCTCGGTGGACGGCCGGGTGAGCATCGCCTTGAGGGACGTCGGCGTCGCCGGACCCTGGCTCGGCGTCGTCGCCCAGAGCCAGGCGTAGAGCAGGACCCCGGCGCCGCCGCACACGGCGAGCACCGCGGTCACCAGCCGCACCGCGCCCACCGGCAGCCCGGTGTGGGCAGCGAAGCCGCCGCAGACGCCGCCGACGACCCGGAGGGCCGGGCGGGACATCGTGGCGGTCGGCATGGGCCAATCCTGGCACCCCGGGTCCACCGATCGGCGGCTCGGGGGTCGTGATCAGGGGACGATCAGGGTGAACCCCGATGGTGCCCGTCGTCGGCTGCCACGATGCTGGTGGCCATGACACAACAGGACACCGGCGGCCCCGCGTCGGCGACACGGTTCTTCGACTGGATCCGGGGCATCCACGTCACCCGTTCCGACGACCGCTGGCTCGCCGGCGTGTGCGGTGCCGTCGCCGACCGGACGGGCCTCGACCCGCTCGTGGTCCGCGGCGTCGCGATCGTCGTGGCGCTCCTCGGCGGCCCGGTGTTCCTCGCCTACGCGGCGGGGTGGGCGCTGCTGCCGGACTCGTCCGGACGGATCCACGTCGAGCGGATGGTCCGCGGCGTGCTCGACCCGGCGCTCATCGCCATCGGGGTCCTCGTCGTGCTGACCTTCGTGCCGGCCGTCCAGGGCATCTGGTGGCAGGGCGTCCCGGTGGCGTGGGGGATGCCCGGTTGGCTCTCCGCCACGCTCGGCACCGCCTGGACGATCGCCCTCGTCGGCTGTGCGGTGTGGCTCGTGGTGGTCCTGGCACGTCGCGGCTCGCAGCCGTCCGACACCGACCCCGCCGACGCCGACGCCGGCGCGCGGCGCGACTTCTGGACGAGCGCCGACGAGCCCGCGCCGATGCCGACACCGACACCGACACCGACATCGACGGACTGGACCGGCGCGGCGGACCGCCACCGTCAGCACGTCGACCGGATGCGCGCCGAGCGCGAACGGGCGGCGGAACGACGTGCGAAGCGGTCCGAGCGGCTCCCCGGTGCCGCGTTCGTCGCCGTGAGCGTCGGCCTCGCACTCGTCGCCGGTGCCGGCGTCGCGGTCTGGGCGCAGCAGACCGACCTGCCGGTCCCTGTGCTCGGGATCGCGGCCGCCGTCGCGGTGCTCGCGGTGGCGACCATCGTGGCGGGCATCCGCGGACGGGAGAGCGGTGGACTCGGACTGTTCGCCACCATCGGGGTCGTCGCGCTGGTCGTCACGGGTGTGCTGCCGGGCGGCACGCAGCTCTCGGTCATCGGCGGGACCACCTGGCGGGTGGACGACGTCGGGCAGGGGGCCGAGCGGAACTACGCGATGGTGGTCGGCGGACCCACGCTCGACCTCCGCGGGCTCGGCGAGTCCGGCGGTGGCGGGCAGGTGAACCTCTGGCTCGGTGCCGGGGGAGCCGAGGTGCTGCTGCCGACGGACGCGCCGGTGCGCGTGCAGGTGAGCGGCGTCGGGTACGGCGTCGACCTCCACCCGGACGACGACGCGGACGACAGCCTCGGCGGCGTGCTCGGCACGACGACCGTGGAGAACCGGGCAGCGCGGTCGGCGGACGCTGCGGACATCACGACCGTGCACGTGTGGGTCGTCGGCGGTGGCGTCGACGTCCCGCGCGGCCTGGCCGTCGACCAGTGAGGAACGAGACGATGACGAACGACGAGACCACCCCGGTCGACCAGACCACCCCGATGGGCGAGACCGCCCCGATGGGCGAGACCGCCCCGGCGCCCGGCCCACGTCGCACCCCGCGCTTCGGCACGATCTTCTGGGGCGTCGTGCTCCTGGTCTTCGCCGCGGCGATGGCCGTGACCGCCCTGCCGTGGTTCGACGTCGACCCGACGACACTCCTGCTCGGTGCCTGCCTGGCTGCCGGGGTCCTGCTCGTGGTGGCCGGTGTCGCCGCGGTGATCGCGAGACCACGGCGCTGAGACGGCCTACGATCGTCTCCGTGACCGCGACTGACTCCGAGCGGGCCGCGGAACGCGACGCGACCGAGCCGTCCCCCGACCGCTCCACCCGGGTGCGCCGCTGGATGCTGCAGGGATCCGACCAGGGTGCCTCCCACCAGGGACCCCACCAGGTCGAGGTCGAGAAGACCCACTCGTGGTGGCGGGTGATGTGCCTGACCGGCGTCGACTACTTCTCGACGCTCGGGTACCAGCCCGCGATCGCCGCCCTGGCCGCCGGGCTCCTCTCGCCGATCGCGACGATCGTCCTCGTGCTCGTCACGCTGTTCGGGGCCCTGCCCGTGTACCGCCGGGTGGCCCAGGACAGCTTCCGGGGCGCCGGGTCGATCATGATGCTCGAGAAGCTCCTGCCCTGGTGGGCCGGGAAGCTCTTCGTGCTCGTGCTGCTCGGGTTCGCCGTGACGGACTTCATGATCACGATGACCCTGTCGGCGGCGGACGCCACGGCGCACATCGCGGAGAACCCGTACACGCCGCACTGGTTCACCGAGATCCCGGTGCCCCTCACCCTCGCGCTGCTGCTCCTGCTCGGCATCGTGTTCCTCCGCGGGTTCAAGGAGGCGATCGGGATCGCGGTGGCGCTCGTCGGGGTGTTCCTCGCCCTCAACGCGATCGTCGTCGTGGTCGCCCTCTGGCACGTGTTCGAGCACCCGATGGTGGCGAGCGACTGGTGGGGCGGCCTCACGGCGCAGCACAGCAACCCGCTCGTGATGATCGGCATCGCCCTCGTCGTCTTCCCGAAGCTCGCGCTGGGCCTGTCCGGGTTCGAGACCGGCGTCGCGGTCATGCCGCAGGTGCGCGGTGACGCGTCCGACGACACGAGTGCCCGACCGGAGGGCCGGATCCGCGGTACGAAGCGCCTGCTGACCGTCGCCGCGGTGATCATGAGCTCGTTCCTCATCACCTCGTCGATCGTGACGACCTTCCTCATCCCGCAGCACGAGTTCCAGCCGGGCGGTGGGGCGAACGGTCGAGCGTTGGCGTACCTCGCGCACGAGTACCTCGGTGGCGTGTTCGGCTCCGTCTACGACTTCTCGACCGTCGCGATCCTGTGGTTCGCCGGTGCGAGCGCGATGGCCGGCCTGCTCAACCTCGTGCCCCGTTTCCTGCCCCGCTACGGCATGGCACCACAGTGGGCTCGGGCGACCCGACCGCTCGTCATCATCTTCACGCTCATCGCCTTCCTCATCACGATCGTCTTCCAGGCGAACGTCGACGCGCAGGGCGGCGCCTACGCCACCGGCGTGCTCGTCCTCATCACGAGCGCCGCCGTCGCGGTGACCCTGTCGGCCCGGCGCAAGCAGCAGAAGAAGCGCACCATCGGCTTCGGGATCATCACGGTCGTGTTCGTCTACACGACCATCGCGAACGTCATCGAGCGGCCGGACGGCGTCCGGATCGCAGCGATCTTCATCATCGCGATCGTCGTGGTGTCCCTGGTCTCCCGTGTCCGCCGGTCGTTCGAGCTCCGCGCGTCGTCGATCGAGCTGGACGCCACCGCACGGCAGTTCATCGAGGCCGACGCCGACCAGTTCAGCTCCGTCTGCATCATCGCGAACGAACCGGGCGCCGGCACGGCCGAGGCGTACCGGTCGAAGGGCCGCGAGGAACGCCGCGACTCCGGCATCCCCGCCCGCGTGCCGACGATGTTCCTCGAGGTGCTGCCCGCCGACTCCTCCGACTTCGAGGAGGACCTCGTCGTCGAGGGACACGTCATCCACGGCCACCGCGTGCTCAAGGTCCGCTCCGGCAACGTGCCGAACACCATCGCCTCGACCCTCCTGGCGATCCGGGACATCGCCGGGGTCGTCCCGAGCATCTACTTCGAGTGGAACGAGGGCAGCCCGATCCGGAACGCGATCCGCTTCGTGTTCACCGGTGCCGGCGACGTCGCCCCCGTCACCCGTGAGGTCCTCCGCGAAGCCGAACCCGACGTGAACCGCCGACCGAGCGTCCACGTGTCGTGACGGGCGGGGCGGACGCGAGCCGTGCCTCCAGGCCGGTCGGCGGGATCGCCGCAGTCGTCGTCGCCGCTGCCGTCTGGGGGACCACCGGGACCGCGACGCACTTCGCGCCGGGCGTGCCGGCCTTCGTCTTCGGTGCGGTGACGTTCGGACTCGGAGGGATCGTGCTCGCCCTCGGAGCGGGCAGTGGCACGCTCCGCGCGGTGGCCGACCCGGCGGCCCGGCGCTGGGTCCTGCTCGGCGCGGTCTCGCTCGTCGTCTACGCGGTCGCGTTCTACGCGGCCCTCGCCGACGCTGGCGTCGCGCTGGGCACGACCGTGGCCATCGGGTCGTCTCCCGTGTTCGCGGGACTCATCGAGTGGGCGGCGGACGGGAGGCGCGTCACACGTCGGTGGGTCGTCGCCACCCTGGTCAGCGTGGTCGGCATGGTCGTCGTGACGCTCGCGCGGTCGGAGGGCTCCGGACCAGGAGGCTCCCTCGTGCTCGGCCTCGGGAGCGCGCTGCTGGCGGGCCTGACCTACGCGTCGTACTCCTGGGCGGTCGCGCGGGGCATGCACGCGGTGTCCGCTCCGGTCGCGCTGCCGGGTGGCGCGTCCGTGGCGGATCGTGCGTCCCTGCCGGGCGAGCGTGGGCTCGTGGGCGCGGTGTTCGGACTCGCGGCGGTCCCGCTCGTGGTCCTCGCCGTCGTGGGCGGGCAGGCGTCGCTCGGGGTCGCGTCGAACTGGCCGGTGTTCGTGTACCTGGCGCTCGTGCCGACGGTGCTCGGGCACTCGCTGTACGCGGTCGGGCTGCGGTCCGTGAGCGCCTCGGTCGCGACGCTGCTCTCGTTGCTCGAGCCCGTCGTGGCCGCGGTGCTCGCCGTGCTGGTGGTGGGCGAGCACCTCGGTACCGGCGGGTGGGTCGGCATCGGGCTGGTGGTCGTCGGGTTGGCGGTCCTGGCCGTGCCGCCACGGCGGAGGACGGCTAGTCGCCGATGATCTGGTCGCGCACCTTCCGCCGCAGCACCTTGCCGATCATCGAGCGCGGCAGGTCCTGCACCACGACGACCCGGCGCGGCACCTTGTAGGCAGCCAGGTGGTCCCGCGACCAGGCCCGGAGTGCGTCCGCGTCGAAGGTCGCCGGGTCCTTCGGCACCACGGCGGCGACGACCTGCTCGTTGCCTGCCTGCGTGATGCCGACGACCGCGACCTCCTTGACGCTGGGGTGCTTGAGGAGGGCGTCCTCGACCTCGGACGGGGAGACGTTGAAGCCGCCCGTGATGATGAGCTCCTTGAGGCGGTCGACGATCCGGACGTACCCGTCGGCGCCGATCGACACGACGTCGCCGGTGCGGAACCAGCCGTCGGACGTGAAGACCTCGTCGGTCGCCTCCGCCTTGCCCCAGTACCCGCGGAACACCTGGGGACCGCGCACCTGGAGCTCGCCGGGCTCGTCGGTGCCGAGCACCTTCGTCGGGTCGTCCGGGTCGGCCACCCGTGCCTCGGTGGAGGACAGCGGCAGCCCGATCGAACCGAGCCGGCGGTCGGGGGACACCGGGTTCGCCATCAGCACGGGGGAGCACTCCGACAGGCCGTAGCCCTCGACGAGGTAGCCGCCGGTGCGGGCCTCCCACGGTTCGACGACGTCGGCCGACAGCGGCATGGCGCCCGAGATGCCGATCTCGATGCCCTCGAGCGAGACCTTCGCCGAGTCCGCCGCGTGCTGCAGCCGAGCGTAGATCGGGGGCACGGCCGGCAGGAACGTCGGCGGGTGCTTCTTCATCGCCGCGAGGACGAGCGCCGGGTCGAACGCCGGGAAGAGCACCAGGCGCGAGGCCATGCTCATCGCGAAGGTCAGGCACAGCGTCAGGCCGTACGCGTGGAACATCGGCAGCACCGCGTACACGACGTTGTCGCCGCGGCGGATCTGCGGCACCCACGCCCGGGCCTGGGCCGCGTTCGCGATCAGGTTCCGGTGCGTCAGCACGGCGCCCTTCGGGACACCGGTCGTGCCGGACGTGTACTGGATGAGCGCGACGTCGTCCGTCGTCGGGCGCGGGTGCCGCTTCGACAGCTTCCGGTTCGACACGAGGTCGTCCCACTTCGTCGTCCCACGCACCTTCGTCGTCAGCTTGGCGCGGGACTCGCGGGCCTTGGCGACGGGCAGCGACAGGGCGATCCGGGTGCCGCGGGGCATCGCCCGGGTGAGGTCGACCGAGACGATCGCGTCGAGCTTCACGTCGGTGGGGAAGTCCTGCAGCGTCGCGACGGACTTGTCCCACGCGATCGCGACCTTCGCGCCGTGGTCCTCGAACTGGTGGCGGAGCTCCCGCGGCGTGTACAGCGGGTTGTGCTCGACGACGATCGCCCCGAGCCGGAGCACGGCGTAGAAGGCGACGATGTGCTGCGGGCAGTTCGGCAGGACGATCGCCACCCGGTCACCGGCCGTGACCCCGAGCTTCCGCAGCCCGTTCGCCGCGCGGCCGATCTGCTCCTGCAGTTCCGCGTAGCTCGTGGTGCGCTTGAAGAACTCCAGCGCGACCTGCTTCGGGAAGCGCCTGGCGGACTCCTCCACGATGTCGGAGAGGGAACCCGTGGGCTCCTCGATGTCGTGCGGGACCCCCGGGGCGTACGAGGCAAGCCAGGGACGAGGCGTGTCGATGCTCACGGGTCCCAACCTAGCGGGCCGTCCGTGCCGACCGTCCGGCGCACGGTCAGGGCGTGTTGTCAGGGGCAGGACGGACGATGACCGCATGCCGTCCGTCGCCGATGCCTTCCGCTCCCGTCTCAACGACACGTTCACCGGGGGCGCCACGGAGCGCCCGGCCTGGATCGACGAGCTCGAACAGGGCACCGACGCCGGCTACTTCGGCCCCGGTTCCGCCACCTGGTCGGTGCACGGCGGCCGGCAGACGATCCTCGCCGGGGTCCGCGCGCTGCTCGTCCAGGCACTGCACCCCGGGGCGCTCGCCGGGGTCGCCGACCACTCCCGGTACCGCGAGGACCCGTTCGGACGCCTCGCCGGCACGATCCGGTGGATCTACACGGTGTCGCACGGTGACACCGCGGCGGCCGACGGAGCGAGTGCCTGGGTGCGGAAGCTGCACGAGCGGGTCCGCGGGGAGTACGTCGACGGCCACGGGGTGACGAAGCCGTACGCCGCGAACGACCCGGACCTCGCGCGGTGGGTGCACCTCGCCTTCACCGATGCCTTCCTCCGCAGCGCCCAGCTCTGGGGCGAACCCATCCCGGGAGGCGCCGACGCCTACGTCCGCGAGTGGGCGATCGCCGGGCGGCTCATGGGCGTGGCAGATGCACCGGAGTCGGACGCCGAGCTCCGCGAGCAGATGAACGGGTACCTCGACCGCGGGGAACTCGCCGTGACCGCGCGCACGCTGGACGTCGTCCGCTTCATCAAGGACCCGCCGCTCGCGTACATGCTGCGGCCCGGGTACCGCGCACTCTTCGGTGGTGCGGTCGCGTCGCTCGACCCGCGGCACCGCTCGATGCTCCGGCTGCGGACGCCGGCGGTGGGGCCGGTCGAGTTCCCGGTGCAGCGGACAGCGGGCCTCGTGCTCGACGGCATCGGTGCCGTGCTCGGTCACCAACCGGGGACGGAGCGCGCGGCGCTCGTCCGGATCGCGCGGCTGGACAGCGCGCACCGGGCTCCGGACGCAACCGTCTGACGGACGGAAGGCACGGTGCCAGCTGGCACCGCGCCTCCAGGCCGACTGGCGGGTGCGTCAGAAACCGGACGGCACCCGGGGTGTGTACGCGGACTCGAGTCGCGTCACCTCGTCGTCGGTGAGCGTGATCGCCGTTGCGGCGACCGCGTCGTCGATGTGGTGCTCCTTCGTCGCGCCGACGATCGGGGCGCTCACCGCCGGCTGCCGCATCACCCACGCGAGGGCGATCTGCGCCATGCTCGCGCCGTGGGCCTCCGCGACCTGCTGCACCGCGTCGACGATCGCTCGGTTGGCGGCCTCGTCCTGCCGGTAGAGCGTCTTGCCGAACTCGTCGGTGTCCGCTCGGCTGCCCGAGCCCTGCGCATCCCACGGCCGCGTGAGCTTGCCGCGGGCGAGAGGGCTCCACGGGATCACACCGACGCCGGTGTGCTCGCAGAAGGGGTGCATCTCGCGCTCCTCCTCGCGTTCGAGGAGGTTGTACTGGTCCTGCATGCTCACGAACCGCGTCCAGCCGTGCCGCTCGGCGACGTGCTGCATCTCGGCGAACTGCCACGCCCACATGCTGCTCGCGCCGATGTAGCGGGCCTTGCCGGCCTTGACGACGTCGTGCAGGGCCTCCATCGTCTCCTCGACCGGGGTGAGCGGGTCGAAACGGTGGATCTGGTACAGGTCGACGTAGTCCGTGCCGAGCCGGGTGAGCGACGCGTCGATCTCGTGCATGATCGCGGCGCGGGACAGCCCGGCGCCGTTCCTGCCCGGTCGCATCCGGTTGAAGACCTTCGTGAAGACCTGGACGTCCTCGCGCGGGGCGAGTTCCTCGAGGAGGGTTCCGGTGATCTCCTCGGAGCTGCCGGCCGAGTACACGTTGGCGGTGTCGAACGTCGTGATGCCGGCCTCGAAGGCGCGGCGGACGAACGGCCGGGCCTCGTCGATGCCGACGCTCCAGGGGTGGGCGCCGCGGTCGGGGTCGCCGTAGGACATCATGCCGAGGACGACGCTGCTGATCTCGAGGCCGGTGGCGCCGAGGCGGGTGGTCGCTGCTGCTGCCGGGCGGGCCTTTTCTGCGCCCGGTCCGGCTTGTCCGGTCTCCGGGCGGGCCTTTTCGGTTTCGGTCTCGGTCTCGGTTTCGGCCTCGCTCGATCGGGCGTTTTCGTCTGCGGTCATGCGCTCACCCTGGCATCGCGTCCTGTGACGGCGAGGAGGCGGACCTGGAGCGGGGCGTCGTCGCCGACCTCGACCGGGGCAGCGTAGAGACCAGTGGCCGCGAGGTCCTCGATCTGCGGCTCGAAGTACTCCCACACTGCGCGCACGAGCTCGTCCGGGAGGGACTCGTCGGACCCGGTCGCGCGGGCGAGGTCCCACGTGTGGATGGTGATGTCGCTCGTCTGCTCCGTGAGGTACTCGCCGGCCGGCACGACGTCCGTGCTGAGGTGCACCGGAACGTCAGCGGGCGTATTCCGCCACGCTTCGGTCGCTGCCGTAGCGAACTTCGCCCACTCGGCGGCGAGGTCCTCGCCGATCGACTCGAGGTCCGCCTCGGCCTGGGCGTAGTCGCACCCCGTGAGGAGCTTCGGGATCCAGCGCTGCTCGTCGACGACGTGCTGCACGAGGTCGCGGGTGGTCCACTCGGAGTCGGGAGTGGAGGCGTCCCAGTCCGTCACGGCAGCGACGCGGCGGCCGAACTCGGCTGCCGCGAGGGCCTGCAACGCGATCCAGTCGGTGGCCATTGTGGTGCTCCTGTTCGTGGGGGTGTTTCGGCTGCGGGGTGTCTCGTGTTCGGGGTGGTGCTGGTGCTCGTGCTCGTCCGTGCTTGTGCTTGTGCTTGTGCTTGTGCTTGTCTCCGGAGTGTTCGGACGCGCGAGCGGGCTTTCCCTGCAACCGCCCGCCGAGGATCTCGATTCCCCGAGCCGCCGCCGAGCGGGCGAAATGCGTGGGTGTGTCCTCACGCTACTGCGCGCCGGGGGTGCCGAGCGGGCGAAGTCCATCCGTACCTACCGGAGATCCCGACGAGTTCCGCCCGCTCGCGCATCGGAGGCCCGCGCCGGGCCGCGCTGACCCGGTGTGGGTGCGCCCCCGCGAAGCTTCGTCGTTCCCGGACCTCGATCCGTGGGCTCTGGCGATGCGACCGGGCGAAATGCATCGCGGATGGTTGGGGGCTCCGACCGAAATCACCCACTCGACGTACGCGGTTTGGACGTTGACGCAGGAGTCGAGTGCCCTCGGGCGGAAGGGGCATGCTCCCGTCGGGGGCCGGACCCGATCGAGTGGGCGAAATCCTCCCAATCCCGGACTGGAGCGGTGTGTGTTTCGCCCGCTCGCGGAGCCCACAAGCCCGTGTACCCCGTGCACCCCGTGCACCCGCACCCCGCCCGCACCCCCGCACGACGAACGGCCCGGCTCCAGAGGAGGAGCCGGGCCGTTTGCCTCGGGTACTGCATGGTGCTGCGGTTCGGTGCCCTCAGGTCATGCGCATCGCACGGACCCGCGGGTCAGGAGTCCGACGGGTGTCAGGCCGCCTGGAGGACGAACTGCACGTCGAGGTTGATCGTGACGTCGTTGCCGAGCGTGAAGCCACCGGCCTCGAGCGCAGCGTTCCAGTTCACGCCGAACTCGGTGCGGTCGATCTTCGTCGTCGCCTCGGCGCCGAACTTGACCTGGCCGTAGCCATCGGTCGTGAAGCCGCCGAGCTCGGCCTTGAGGACGACCGGCTTGGTGACGCCGCGCAGGGTGAGGTCGCCCGCGATGTGCAGGTCGTCGCCCTTGGCCTCGATGCCCGTCGAGCGGAAGGTGAGCTGCGGGTGCTCCTCGGTGAGGAAGAAGTCGCTCGTCTTGAGGTGCTGGTCGCGCTGCTCCTGGCCGGTGTTGATCGACGCGACGTCGATGTTCGCCTCGACGGTCGACTCGAGCGGGTTCTCGGCGGTGACGACGGTGGCGTCGAACGTCTCGAACTTGCCCTTGACCTTGCTGATCGCGAGGTGACGGACCGAGAAGGTGACCTCGGAGTGCGTGGGGTCGATCTTCCAAGTGCCGGTCTGGTAGCCGGGGATGGTGGTGGCGGTGAGCGTCATGGTGACTCCTTCGAAGCGTGTGGTCTGCGTTCCCGAGCAGGCGTCGGGCGGAACCCCAGTTCCATGCGCCTGCATCGAACCTGATGCTAGCCCATTGTGCACCCATTTGGTTGAAGCGTCAACCAATGTTCACCCTGATGTCGCGAGCCGACGTGTCGGGCGCGGGTCGTGCCTCCCGGCCGGCACCCCGTTGATCAGGCGGCGGACCCGCGCGACGAACACCTCGACGTCCGCGCCGACGTCGTCGGCGGTGGCGCGGACGAGCCACCAACCGACGTCCTTCAGGTACTCACCGCGGGTGAGGTCTTTGCGGAACGTGCGATCGTCCGTGCGGTGCAGGTCGCTCTCGTACTCGATCGCCACCCGGGCTGCCGGGTAGGCGAGGTCCACGCACGCGACCCATCGCCCGTCGACGACGACGTCGTGGTTCAGCGCGGGCTGCGGGAGGCCCCGGCGCGTCAGTGCCAATCGCAGGCGTGTTTCACCCGGCGACCGCGAACCGGGCCTGATCTCCTCGAGCGCTGCGCGGACCCGGCGGATGCCCCGCGCGCCGCGGTACCGACGGGCTGCGGCGACGAGTTCGTCCCGGTCGCACCAGCCGAGCCACCCGACGAGCGCGTCGCCGACCACGATCAACTCGTCACGGCTGAGCATCGTCGCCAGGGCGATGAAGGTGTCCGCCGGGTGGGTGAGCGCGGCTGTGCCCGAGTGGACGGTTCGGACTCGTCCGCGGCGCGCGCGGTGTCCGACCGTGCCGCGGACCCGGATCGCCTGGTCGGTCCCGAGGGTCGTCACGTGGAGACGGGGATCGCGTTCGAGGCGGCGCGGGAGGGGGATGCCGAGGATCGCAGCGGCCGTGGTGTGACTGAACGCCTGGTCGGGGCGGAGTCGGGGGAGGACTGCTCGTGCGCGTTGCTCGTGGGTCGTCGGGCGGGTCCACGACCGGATGCCGTGGAAGGGGCGGAGGAGTGCACGGGAGCGGAGGCGGCCGGCGCTGACACCGCGGTGGAGGGCCTCCCGGACGCGGAACGGGCGGCCCCGGAGGGCCATCGGGAACGTCGCCTCGAGCTGCATGGGGACAGCGTTGCGGGGACGGTCGCCGGGCGGGGTGCTCGTCGGTGCATCTGTGGATGCAGCTGGGCGGCGGCGGATTGTGGAGGGACAATCCCGCCTGGATGCGCGGTGCGAGCGGGTGGAAAGCGTCCGGCCCCGGGGCGGTTGCGTGGGTATACCGCCCGCTCGCGGTCCGCGGGACGGCCAGACCTGGAGGCGCGGTGCGAGCGGGTCGAAACCGTCCGGTCCCGGGGCGGTCGGGTGGGTATACCGCCCGCTCGCGGGCGGCGGGACGGCAAGGCCGGGAGGCGCGGTGCGAGCGGGTGGAAACCGTCCGGTCCCGGGGCGGTCGCGTGGGTATACCGCCCGCTCGCGAACGCACCGCGCCCGGCCGAGAACGCCAGCCACCCGCACCGCCCCACGCCGCACCCGCGGCAGGTACTCGCACGGCCCCTCACCCGACCCGGAAGACCGATAGCGTCGACACCATGGAATTCAGGTACCTGGGCAACTCCGGACTCAAGATCTCCGAGATCACCTACGGCAACTGGCTGACGCACGGCTCGCAGGTCGAGAACGACGTCGCCACCCAGTGCGTTCGGGCAGCGCTCGACGCCGGCATCACCACGTTCGACACCGCCGACACGTACGCCAACACGGCGGCCGAGACGGTCCTCGGCGAGGCACTCAAGGGTGAGCGTCGCCAGTCGCTGGAGATCTTCACGAAGGTCTACTGGCCGACCGGGCCGAAGGGTCACAACGACACCGGCCTCAGCCGGAAGCACATCATGGAGTCGATCGACGGCTCGCTCGAGCGTCTGCAGACCGACTACGTCGACCTCTACCAGGCGCACCGCTACGACCACGAGACCCCGCTCGAGGAGACGATGCAGGCCTTCGCCGACGTCGTCCGCCAGGGCAAGGCGCTCTACATCGGCGTCAGCGAGTGGAACGCCGAGCAGATCCGCGCGGGTGCGGCGCTGGCGAAGGAACTCGGCTTCCAGCTCATCTCGAACCAGCCCCAGTACTCGATGCTGTGGCGGGTCATCGAGGGCGAGGTCGTCCCGGCCTCGAAGCAGCTCGGTCTGTCGCAGATCGTCTGGTCGCCCATCGCCCAGGGCGTGCTCACCGGCAAGTACAAGCCCGGTCAGCCGCTCCCCGAGGGCTCGCGCGCCACGGACGAGAAGGGCGGCGCCGACATGATCAAGCGGTTCATGCGCGACGAGGTCCTCGAGGCCGTCCAGCGCCTCCAGCCCGTCGCCGACCAGGCCGGGCTCACGCTCGCCCAGCTCGCGATCGCGTGGACGCTCCAGAACGAGAACGTCGCGAGTGCGATCGTCGGCGCCTCGCGTCCGGAGCAGGTCACCGACAACGTGAAGGCTGCGGGCGTCACGCTCGACGCCGACGCGCTCGCCGCGATCGACGCGGCACTGGGGGACATCCCGGAACGCGACGCGTCGAAGACGGTCAGCCCGGCGTCGCGCCCCGCGTAAGCGCGACCAGCCCCGGACTGGAGGCGGGGGGGGCCCGGGGGCCCCCCCCCCCCCCCCGGGGGGGGGGGGGGGGGGGGCCGCCCCCCCCCGGCGGGGGGGGGGGGGGGGGGGCGGGGGTGGGCAACCCCCCCCGGGGGGCGGGGGGGGGGGGGCGGGGGGCC